>CAYYSS010000029.1:0-15257 GCA_964474325.1 uncultured Nitrospirota bacterium | reverse complement strand
AATGGGCGAGGGGCTGTGGGCTAAATACCCACGGCTACCCGATTATGCAGCTACCTGTTCGTTAATATCCCAGCCTGGGAAGACAAGGACGGCGGGATGACATTTGAGCGCTCTCGCCAGAACTTTAGCCCTCTCCACGCCGATCTTAATACGGTTGTTTTCGATGGCCGAAATAGTAGACTGCGGAATGCCGCTTATTTCAGCGAGTTGTGCCTGGCTCAATTCCTGAAGTTCGCGAATAATCTTCACTGACTCCCCAACGGAAACGTCGACTGTTTTTTTTGCCCTTCTAAAGCCTTTCATGGTCATTTCCTCCGATAGTCGTGAGAGGTTATCTCGATAACTTTTACGTAAAGAGCCTTTCTTTCAACCTTGTAAATCAACCGATATTGAATGCCAAGTCTCGATGAGCGGAAACCCTTCCATTCGCCCTTAAGCGCTTCATCATGAAAGCCTTTGATAAGGCGCAAACCGGCCGGGCCTGAAAGCCTGACGATGTCTTTCCATTTTTCATAACGTTTTAATACTTCCAACGGAAGTTTCGTGAGCTTGCGAGCCAGCGAATTGTGTTCGTAGATTTCCCACATACCATAAAGCTACTATACCAGAATTGGTATGTCAAGGGGGGGGTGAGAAGCCGGAAGAGAGAAGTTGGAAGGTATAGAAAAACGTCGAAAAAAGGCTAAAGGCGAGAGGCTATGGGCGAGGGGAAAAGACGTTGGCCCGGCCGCGTACTATTTCTTTCCCACCACCGCCTCGGCGATGTTGAACGAATGGTCGCCGATTTTTTCGAAGTTGTGGACCATATCCAGGAAGATAAGGCCTGAGTTTACCTTGCACTCACCCCGGTTGAGGCGTTCCGAATGGTTGTTCCGGAGGGTCTCTTCCATAATATTCAAGGCCTTCTCCCGCTTTTTCGCCTCGGGCAGTATCGTCCGGTCGTCCTCCTTCAGCGCGGAAACGACAAAGAAGAGGAATTCCCGGGTCCGCTCTTCCATCTCGGCGAGTTCGGTGGTCCCCACATCCGAGTATTCCACTTTCTGGTCCCGCTTGCGCTGGCCCAGCTCCCAGAGGTTTTCACAGTAATCTCCGATGCGCTCGAAGTTGTTCACCATCCGCATGACGGAACGGATCTCCTTGGATATTTCCGCTGAAATAGACTTCTGGGACACCGCCACGAGAAACGTGGTGATTTCCTTCTGCAGAACGTCGAGCAGGTCTTCCTTCTGCTCGAGGAAGGGGATTTTCCGGTCATCGGGTTCGCGCAGGTAAACGAGGCAATCGTCAAGCATTTCGCAACAGATCTCCCCCATACGCCGCGTCTCCGACCGTGCCTGCTCCAGGGCAATCGGAGGTGTATTGAGAACCCGGTTATCGATATATTTCAGGTGAAATTCCATGGCCGCGTCTTCCCCGGGAACCAGGGCCGTTGAAAGCCGCGCCAGGAGTCCGATCAGGGGGAGGAAGATCAGCGTATTGACAATGTTGAACATCGTGTGGGTATTGGCGATATGCCGGGCAATATAGGGCTTGTCGCCCACGGACAGCCCGTAGCGGGCCGCCTCGTCGGCCGTCCGAATCACAAAATCCGCGTCCCCGGGCGTTATCGCGGAAATGAATTGTACGAACCAGGGAAGCAGGGCGAGCATATATGCCACACCGATCGCGTTAAAGAGAAAATGCGCCAGGGCCGTCCGCCGGGCGGCGATATTCGTACCTATGGCGGCCAGGTTGGCGGTGATCGTGGTCCCTATGTTTTCCCCGAGAATCAACGCAACGCTCGCCTCGAACGTAAGCAGGCCGCTGCTTGCCAGGGCCAGGGTTACGCCGATGGTGGCGCTTGAACTCTGGACGATAACCGTCAACACGGCCCCCACAAGGACCGCGAGAAGATGGCTGCTGCCGAAGTAGGTAAAGATTGCCTTGAATGCTTCGCTGCTCTTTACGGGATCGAAGGCGTGTTTCATGGTCGAGAGGCCGAAAAAGAGGATCCCGAACCCGAGGATGATCTCGCCCATATACTGTAGCCGCCGCCCCCTGGCGAAGAGTTTGAGCCCGGCGCCGAGGCCGATGGCGGGCAGGGCGTACTGCGTAATCTTGAACGCAATGAGCTGAGCGGTCACCGTAGTGCCGATATTGGCGCCCAGAACCACGCCGATGGCCTGCATAAGCGACATGAGGCCCGCGTTGACAAACCCCACGACCATCACGGTCGTCGCACTGGAGGACTGGATGATCGCGGTGACCGCAAGCCCGACCAGGGTACCGACAACGCGGTTGCTCGTCAGGGCCCCGAGAATCTTCCGCATCCGGTCGCCGGCGACCTTCTGAAGCCCCTCGGACATTATCTTCATGCCGAAGAGGAACAGACCGAGCCCGCCAATGAGGCCGAACAACAAGTTCTGGTTCAGGAGGAGTTCAAGCATGGGGTTTGGTGCGCCCGTCTACCATAAACGGTCGTATTATAATACGTCAACACCTGCTTCCGACCCGAAGACCGCGGGGTCGACCGGGCCGAGGGCAACGAGGGCCATGGCGTCGGTTTTCGCCAATCGGACACTGATATCCCGTACCGCATCGGTTGTGACCCCGTCGATACCGGCGATGATATCGTCGAGGGTGAACGACCGGCCGAAATAGATCTCGTCCCGGGCCACCTGGCTCATCCGTGCGCTCGTGGATTCCAGGCCCAGGATCAGGTTCCCTTTTAACTGCTCTTTGGCACGCGCGACCTCGTCGTCGTCCACATCCCCGGCGGCCAGGCGCCCGAACCCCTGACGTATCAGGTCAACAACCTCTTCAACCCGCTCCCGGCCGGTCCCTGCGTAAACGGCCAGCAGGCCCGTATCGGCGTAGGACGCCAGGTACGAATACACGGAATACACAAGTCCCCGCTGTTCCCTGATTTCCTGGAAAAGCCGTGAACTGACCCCGCTGCCGAATATCGTGTTGAGAACGTACAGGGCGTAACGGTCGTCGTGACTCTGGGGAAGGCCTTCCACTCCGATTACCGTGTGGACTTCCGAAAGATCCTTAGGGTAGACCCGGGCACCTTTGCGAAACGACTCCGGGGGCCGAACGACTTCCCCCACGAGCCCGTCTCGATCGCGGAATCCGGAGAAGGCCCCGTTGAGTTTGTCCACCAATGCGCCGGAATCGAAATTTCCAGCGGCCGCGATTACGATATCCGCGGGCCGGTATCTGGTTTTCACGAAAGACACAAGGGTGTCCCGGCTGAGCGCCGCTACCGTTTCCGGGGTCCCGAGAACCGAACGCCCGAGCCCCTCACTACCCCAGATACTGCCGTGAAAGAGATCGTGAATATGGTCGTCCGGCGTGTCTTCCACCATGCGGATCTCTTCCAGTACCGGCCCTTTCTCCCGTTCGATATCATCCTCGGCAAACAAAGACCGGCCGATGATGTCCGAAAGAATATCGATTCCCTGGTCCAGGTGTTCATCGAGAACTTTCACGTAAAACGTCGTTCCCTCCCGGGACGTAAATGCGTTCAGTTCCCCGCCGAGACCGTCAATATCCTCGGCAATCATGCGGGCGGTCCGGGTTTCGGTACCTTTGAAATGCATGTGTTCGAGAAAATGGGAGATGCCGGCGTGCTCGGGAGCTTCGTCCCGGGAACCCACGCGGACCCAGACGCCGATGCAAACGGACCGGTATTCGGCTGTGATATCGGCAACGAACCGAATCCCGTTTTCGAGTTGTTCACGGAAATACACACGTACTCCTCGTTGTCGTCACTGCTGTTGTACGGCGGGAATGGACCGTCCTCCCCGACCGGGGAAACGGCGCGGGACCGTCTCCCCGGAGGGGCAAGGCGTACTATCGCAGGGCCGGAATGCCCCGGATCAGCTCTTTGCTGCTCGCTCTTTGAGCGCCGCTTTCCGGCTTAAACGGATACGGCCGGTCTTGTCCATCTCGATCACTTTTACCGGCACCTCTTCGCCTTCCTGAATCTCGTCGGTTACCTTGTCGATTCGGCGATCCGCAACCTGGGAGATATGGAGCAGTCCCTCGGTGCCCGGCAGGATCTCCACGAAAGCGCCGAAGTCGGTGATCCGCTTGACCTTACCCACGTATATCCGGCCCTCTTCGGGCTCTTCGACGATTCCGTTGATAAGATCCGCCGCCCGCTGGGCCGACTCACCATCAACCGAGGCGATGCTGACCAGACCCGAATCGTCTACATTGATCCGGCAACCGGTCTGATCCTGGATTCCCCGAATGGTTTTTCCACCCGGACCGATGATGTCCCGAATCTTGTCGGGTTTGATCTGAATCGTAAAGATCCGCGGCGCGAAGTCCGAGATCGACTCCCGGGGAGCGGGCAGGGCTTCCGCCATTTTCCCGAGGATATGGAGTCGTCCTTTCCTCGCCTGATCCAGGGCGTTCTGCATGACCTCGCGGGAAATTCCGCCGATCTTCGTGTCCATCTGAAACGCGGTGACTCCGTGTTCGCTTCCGGTGACCTTGAAGTCCATGTCACCCAGATGATCCTCGAGGCCGAGGATGTCCGTCAGTACGACAACCCGGTCGCCTTCCTTGATCAGACCCATGGCGATGCCCGCCACCGGGGCTTTCACCGGAACACCCGCGTCCATAAGCGCCAGAGAGGCGCCGCAGACGGTCGCCATGGAGGACGACCCGTTGGACTCCAGGATATCCGATACGATCCGCATCGTATAAGGAAACTCCTCTTTCGTCGGCAGAGACGGTTTAACGCCCCGCTCGGCAAGAGCGCCGTGACCGATTTCCCGCCTGCCGGGAGACCTCAGGAACTTTACCTCGCCCACGCTGAACGGCGGGAAGTTGTAGTGGAGCATGAAATTCTTAAAGATGTCCCCTTCCAGGGCATCGATCCTCTGCTCGTCTTCGGTGGTGCCCAGGGTGGCCACGGCCAGGGCCTGGGTCTCGCCCCGCACAAACAGGGCCGATCCGTGGGTCCGGGGAAGAAGCCCCACTTTACACGTAATCGGCCGAATCTCGTCGGGTTTTCTGCCGTCGACCCGTATACCCTGATCAAGGATCATGGACCGAACCATGTCTTTTTCGATCCCGTTAAAATACCCGGCAATCTCCTTGGACCGATCGTCTTCTTCGGTGGACAGGGCGTCCACGGCCTCCTGGAGTACGTGATCGAGGGCCGCCTGCCGGGCCAGTTTATCGGGAATCCGAATCGCTTCTTCGATCTTCGAACTACACAACTCCCGTACCTTGGCCTTGAGGTCTTCGTCCTCCTCGACCGGCGGTACCTCGCGTTTCTCCTTGCCGACTTTGGTCCTGAGTTCGTTTTGAGCGGAAATGATCTTGCGGATTTCCCCGTGGGCGATATCGATGGCCTCAAGAAGATCGTTCTCGAGTACCTCGTTGCCGCCGCCTTCCACCATCGCGACGGCCTCGTCGGTGCCGGCCACAACCAGGTTCAGGTCGCACTCCTCGATCTCCCGGTGGTCGGGGTTGATAATAAAGGTATCGGCAATGCGGCCGATCCGCACCGCACCCACCGGACCATCCCAGGGGATGTCCGAAATGACCAGGGCGGCGGACATGGCGTTTATCGCCAGGGTATCGGCTACGTTTTCCTCTCCGTAGGACAGAACGCTGATGATACCCTGGGTTTCACAGTAAAACCCCTTCGGGAACAGCGGCCGGCAGGGCCGGTCGATAAGCCGGGACGTGAGCACTTCACGCTCCGACGGGCGTCCTTCCCGTTTAAAAAATCCGCCCGGGATCTTCCCTGCGGAGTAGGCTTTTTCCTGGTAGTCGATGGTGAGGGGAAAGAAGTCGAGTCCCGGCCGGGGCTGTTTCTGCGCCACTGCCGTTGCCAGGACCACGGTATCGCCGAGGCGGCATACAACGGCGCCGTCAGCCTGCCGGGCCATGAGACCCGTCTCAAAAACGAGGCTCCTGTCCCGTATTTCTACTTGGGCACTCTCTATGTTAAACATGGGCTACTTCCTCAGGCCGAGGGAGCCAATGATCTGACGGTACCGCTCCACGTCCTTGCGTTTCAGGTAGTCGAGGAGACGGCGACGCTGGCCGACCAGCTTGAGGAGTCCGCGGCGGGAATGGTGATCTTTTTTGTGAATCTTGAAGTGTTCGGTGAGTTCGACAATCCGGGTGCTCAAGAGAGCGATCTGTACTTCCGGAGAGCCCGTATCCTTTTCGTGGGTACGATACCGGCCGACGATTTCAGCCTTTCTCTCCCGTTCTGCATTTAATGCCATGTTCTTTTTCCTTTCTTCTATAACCTTTTTCACGCTATGCGTAGACCGATCAGGTTACCACACCAGTAAAAAATATGTAAAGAGCGGCATTTGCCGGCAAAAACGGCCGGGCCCGGGTATTTGGCCGGGTTTCGTCGCAGGGGCGGAAAAGGGCACGGAAGTCCGAACCGGTTTGCGCCCCCGTTGAAAGCCGATGAGATCTCCAGGCTAAAGTTTTCTCCCGAATAACCGATAGGTAATTAACTGAGGCACAGGAACACATCCCCGGAAAGAGGGCCGGAACAGAGGAAGCTCTCTTTAAATCGGAGTCAGGTCTTGGTTCGCTGTTGCGCACGCCCCTCGGGGAAGCCTGATGCGGCCATCGAGACTCCACTGTAGACTAACCCTCCTACAGGGTCCCTTTATCCGGGGTTGTTTTATCCGCAGGGGGCACCGCCCGGGGTTCCCGGTTGAAACCGGGGGGCGGAAGACCCCCTGTTTTTGCGTATTCTCCGTAAGCGACCGTGAGAAATCCGAGCAAGCCCGGTTACTTCCGGTTTGCAAGGAGTTCGGCGCCCACGCCGACACTTTCGGCGTCCGTAACGTGAAACAGTGTGATTATCTTCTCTTCCGGAAGTCCCGTCGCCTTACTCGCCGAACGAGCGATCTCGGCGACAAATTCTTCTTTTGCGTCCCGCGTAAGTTCCGGACCGTAGAAATGGATTATCGGCATTCGTTTCCCTCCCAAGATTCTTCAACGTCGACCGCACTGAAGACCGGTTTTAAGCTGTTCCAGGTTGTGTTCCATACGATTGATATAGGTTCCGCGCCCCCCTGTTCTCGGGTCGGCGCCCGAGGCGACCGGGTCGAGCATCAGGACCGAGAGCCCCGCCTCCCGGGCCAGGGTCTCGGCGAGCCGCGGCGAAACCGAGGGCTCGACGAAAATATTGCGCAGGTCCCGATCCCGCGCCCGGCGGACAAGCGCCTGAAGTCTCCTGGGAGACGGTTCCTTTTCCGGCGACACCCCCGCAATACCGTGAACGGTAACACCGTAACGGCGGCCCAGGTAGCTGAAAGCGTCGTGGGTCACGATAATTTCGTTCACCGCGCAATCTTTGAGCCCCTGGACGAAACGTTCATGCAGTGCCCTCAGTCTGGTTACGTACGAATCTGCGTTCCGCTGATAGTAGGACGCGTTTCCCGGGTCCCGCCGACCGAAGGCAGCGGCGATTATCTCCACCTCCTTTACCGCAAGCAGAGGATCGAGCCAGATGTGGGGGTCGCCGGGCCCCGGGCCGTGAACGTGGGCCGGGTGCCCGGGGACGTCGTTGTCGCCGAGAAGATCGAAGTGCTTTGTCATTTCAACAACCACACCCCCCCGGGACGCGACATCCGGCGCTACATCCTCGGCCCAGGGGTCGAGCCCGGCGCCCTGGTAGAGAAAGATATCCGCCGAAACGGCCTCCTTAACCGCCCGGGGGCTCGGCTCCCAGCCGTGGGGTTGGGCCCCCGTCGGAGCAACCGAGACCACGCGGATTCGGTCTCCGCCCACTTGTTCGGCAAAATGCGCCAGGGTATAAAACGAGGCGACGACCCGAAGCCCGGCGGCCGGCGGTGCCGCCGTACACGACGCCGTACACAAGAAGGTGATGAGCAATGCCCCTGGCAACCTCGGCACCCGCCGGAAAAACCTCCCGTTCCTGCCCGTTTCGCCTCGGTATGTCATAAGGCATACGATAGCAAAATTCCGACCGACGCGGTGGGTTTTTCCTTGCAGGGGCATAAAATACGCGGGAATTCTTTTGCAACAATAGTTTCTTTACCTTAACGTTGCAAAGGTTTTCCGGAAAAGGGCCCGGTGGGCCCGGATTTTTGTTCCACTGTAAGGTCAATTGACCTTCTTACGCGACTTCCGGTAAGATTCGGCGTGGTTTCCACCACCCTTTTTATTCCAAAAACTTCCCGGGAACATGAGGTTTCAGCGTGGGCGATCAATTAGAGCGGGAGATCGAGCGGAGGCGTACGTTCGGCATTATCAGCCACCCTGACGCCGGCAAGACGACCCTGACCGAAAAACTCCTCCTCTTCGGCGGCGCAATCCAGCTCGCCGGTGCCGTCAAGGCCCGAAAGGCGGCCCGGCACGCAACGAGCGACTGGATGGCCATCGAACAGGAGCGAGGCATCTCCGTCACCACATCGGTCATGAAATTCGGCTACGGGCGGCACGAAATCAACCTTCTCGACACCCCGGGGCACCAGGACTTCTCGGAAGACACCTACCGGGTCCTCACGGCGGTGGACTCGGCTCTCATGGTGATCGATTCGGCAAAGGGGGTCGAGCCCCAGACGAAAAAACTCATGGAAGTCTGCCGGATGCGGAACACCCCGGTTATCACCTTTATCAATAAGCTCGACCGGGAAGGACGGGATCCCCTGGATCTTTTAGCCGATATCGAAGAAACGCTCCAGATCGAATGCACCCCCCTTTCCTGGCCTATCGGCATGGGCAAACGGTTTAAGGGGGTCTACAACCTCTATAAAAAGGAACTCCATCTTTTCGTCCCCGGCAAAGACACCCTCCACAGTGACGGCGAACGACTGACCGATCTGGAGGATTCACGCCTCGACGAACTGCTCGGTACCGAGGCCGGCGAACTCCGGGACGATGTGGAACTTCTCCAGGGTGCGGCGAACCCGTTTGACCGGGCGGAATTCCTCAAGGCAAGCCAGACGCCGGTTTTTTTCGGCTCCGCGATCAATAATTTCGGGGTTAAGGAACTTCTCGACGCTTTCGTGGAGCTGGCCCCTCCCCCCGGACCCCGCATGAGGGCGACCCGGGAAGTTCTCCCGCAGGAAGAGGCTTTTTCCGGTTTCGCGTTTAAGATCCAGGCCAACATGGACAAGGCCCACCACGACCGGATCGCGTTTTTCAGGATCTGTTCCGGAAAGTTCACCCGGGGCATGAAAGTACGTCACCACCGCCTCGGCAAGGACGTAGCCATCAATAACGCCATTATCTTCATGGCCCAGGACCGGTCCCACGTGGACGAGGCCTATCCGGGCGACATTATCGGCATACATAACCACGGGACCATCAAGATCGGCGATACCTTCACGGCAAAGGAACCGCTTCAGTTCACGGGGATCCCCAACTTCGCCCCGGAACTTTTCAAACGAGTCAATCTCAAAAACCCGCTGAAGGCAAAACAGCTCGGAAAAGGCCTTCTCCAACTGGCCGAAGAAGGGGCGGTCCAGGTCTTTCGGCCCCTCCTCGGCAACGATTACATCCTCGGGGCCGTGGGAGTACTCCAGTTCGACGTGACCGTCGCCCGCTTGAAGGCCGAGTACGGGGTCGACGCCGTCTACGAACCTACCTCCTTTACCACGGCCCGATGGGTCGTAAGCGATGACCTCCTGGCGCTTGATCAATTCAAGAAAAAGAACGAATCCCACCTGGCCCTGGACGCCGACGGCAACCTTACGTTTCTTGCCGACGGCCAGTGGCGTCTCGACTACGCCATGGAGCAGTGGCCGGATATAGAGTTCCTGAAGACCGTCGAGCACGCGGGCCTATCCTCATAATCCGATCCTGTACCGAACTATCCGTGCTGGAATTGTTGGAACGATTGTGGTACAAATAGTAAACCCGTAGCACCGTAGGGGGGGAAACGATCCGAGGAGGATTCCGGATGCCCCCGCCGGAAGGGGCGCCGGGCAGTCTCTGCAGTCCCTGTTTTATCTGTTTCTACACCGGTATGTGCAACGGAGGTGGAAAAGAATGAATCCGATCAGGGTAGCCGTCGTCGGTCTCGGTAATTGCGCAAGCGCGCTTATTCAGGGGATTCACTATTACCGCGACAAGGTCCCCGGGCAGACGATCGGGCTCATGCACTGGGAAATCGGAGGTTTCCGCCCGTCGGATGTCGAGATCGTGGCCTGTTTCGACATTGACCGGCGCAAGGTCGGCCGGGACGTTGCCGAAGCGGTATTCGCTCCGCCGAACTGTACGAAGGCGTTTTTTCGGGATATTCCCCACACCGGAACGATTGTTCGCATGGGCAGGATTCTTGACGGCCTGGCCGAACACATGGCCGACTACCCGCCCGAACACCGTTTCGTGCCGTCCGACGATACGGAACCCGATAAGGAAGACGTCGTCAGGACCCTCAAGAATGCAGGGGTGGAGATCCTGCTCAATTACCTCCCCGTGGGCTCGGAAAAAGCCACGCGTTTTTACGCCGAGTGCGCGCTTTCAGCGGGTGTCGCCTTCGTCAACAACATCCCCGTGTTCATAGCCTCCGACCCCGACTGGGCCGAACGTTTCCGCCGGGCGAATGTGCCGATTATCGGCGACGACATCAAGTCACAACTTGGTGCGACGATCACCCACAGGACCCTGGTGGATCTTTTCCGGAAACGGGGGATTACGCTGGACCGGACGTATCAGCTCAATACGGGCGGGAATACCGATTTTCTCAATATGCTGAACCGGAACCGGCTTGCGTCGAAAAAGATCTCGAAGACTGAAGCGGTACAGTCCGTAACGGCCGATCGGCTGGCCGACGAAAACATTCATATCGGCCCCAGTGACTACGTGCCCTGGCAGAAGGACAATAAGGTCTGTTTCATCCGCATGGAAGGCCGCATGTTCGGCGATGTCCCGCTGGAACTGGAACTCAGGCTCTCCGTGGAGGATTCGCCGAACTCCGCCGGTGTCGCCATCGACGCCATCCGGTGTGCGAAACTCGCACTCCTCAGGGGCGAAGGGGGGCCCCTCTTTGCCCCGTCGGCCTATTTCTGCAAACACCCCCCCGAACAGTATACCGACAACGAGGCCCACCGGATGATCGAGGCCTTTATCAACGAACCGCCGCCGAAGAGCCCGCTCCGCGACGTTTCCGGTGCAGCACGGATCAAAGCTTCGGCCTGACCCGTGTCCTTGTATCGCGGGAAACACGCAACTTAACCTTAACAAGGTTAACCCGTGCTGCGGAAATCCATCCTCCTCGTAAACCCCAATCGTTTCAAATCGCCGCCGGTACCCCCGCTCGCTCTGGAATATCTGGCCGGCGCCCTGGATGCCCACCGTATCCCCTATCGGATGGTGGATCTATGTTTTTCGGAAAACCCCGTGGAGGATCTTTCCCGGGCCCTGGCCGAAGAGTCGTTCGATCTTGCGGCGATCACGATCCATAACGTGGACACGGCCCTTTTTCCGGATACCGAGTTCTTTCTGCCCGCAATCCGCGATCTGGTTGACACCATCCGTCAGGAAAGCGCTGCTCCGGTGGTTATCGGCGGGGCCGCCCTCGGAGCCGATCCCGAGGGGATACTCCGGTTCGTGGGCGCGGATACGGCGGTCGTCGGCCCGGGGGAGCAGATCCTCTCGGAGCTTTCCCGTTCCGGCAGCCTCCCGCGAGGAATCCTGAGACCTGAACCGTGCGCGCCGGGTGCCTGCGGGGCTGTCCCGATGGATCTCGGGATGTACCGGAAAAACGACGCCCGGTCAGGTTTTGCCACCCATACGGGCTGTTCCGGCGCCTGCTCTTACTGTATCGAGGCCCGCACGCCGGTACGGTTTCGAGAGCCGGGCACGGTCGTAGAGGAACTCAGGAGCAAGGTGGGCCGAGGTATGAACGGGTTTCACCTGTGCGACCCCGAGTTCAACGAAGACCTGGATTACAGCAAACGCTTCCTTCTGCGCCTGATCGATGCGGACCTCGACCTCACATGGGCCCTTTACGTGCGGCCCGGCGTTTTCGACGAAGAACTCTTTGCCCTGCTCAAAAGGTCCGGGGCACACCTGATAACCCTCTCGGCCTGGTCCGATGGGGCGGGATCGGGGTACTGGGCTGCCGTAAAAGAAATGGTTGCCCTGGCCCGGGATACCGGGCTCAGCACGAGCATCGACCTTCTTACCGGTTTTCCCGGTGAGAACACCGATATTCTTAAGAAAACGCTCGATAAGGTTTTCGAGGCCCGGGCCGACGATGTGGTCGTCAATACCGTTCTGCGCCTCTATCCCTCTTTGCCGGTTACCGCCCGTATCAAGAAAAACCCCGCATTTCATCCCTTTGTTCGCGGGGACCTTTCGGGAACGCTCCTGGAGCCGGTGTTTTACTGCCACGTGGACCGCGATGAACTCACGGCCTTGATCGGCGACCGGGGCGACGTGCGCATCGCCGGAGACGAGCAGGTGGTGAACTACCAAAAGGTGAAATAGTCTCTTACAGGTCAGCCGCC
Source organism: uncultured Nitrospirota bacterium (assembly GCA_964474325.1). Classification (GTDB taxonomy): domain Bacteria; phylum Nitrospirota; class Thermodesulfovibrionia; order SZUA-242; family CAYYSS01; genus CAYYSS01. The sequence continues at coordinate 2,793 of CAYYSS010000029.1, read as the reverse complement.
GAAGGCGGACAAACTTCCGGCATTCTGATTCCTGTCCCCTGAATAGCCACGAATGTTCACCAATAGTCACGAAGGATGAAGAAACTACGGAGGGGTGTTTTTTGCCACAGATGGACACAGATGGACACAGATGGGCGCAGATGGGCGCAGCCGGGGAGGTGGGTCAAAGGATCAAAGCAAATCCCGCCGGTGTGCCGTAAAAACGGTCTTGTTCAATACGTCGTAGGCGGAAAGCGCCCCCCCGTAGACGGCGCCGCTGTCGACAATCACCACACCGTCGTAAAACGTCACCTCCCGGTGGGGCGTATGCCCCGACACAACGGTCTTGCCTTGGAAATGGGGAGCAAATTCCCTGGTCCAGAGAAGAACGTCCGGGGACGTCTCGCCGGGCGGGCGCCCCCGCTCGAGCCCTGCGTGGACGAACACGTGGGAGTCGGTTTCGTAATACAGTTCGAGTACGCCGATAAACGGAAGGAGCACGCGCCCGGCCTCATCAAGGCTTCCGAAGTCGGAAACGGTGTTGCCGCCGCCGTTTAACATCCACAGGCGCAGGTCGACCGGCGATCCTCCGGAAAGGGCTTCTTCCGCAAGCTCCTCGTGGTTTCCCTTGAGCAGAACAACGCGGGTGCCGTATTGTTCCTTAAGTTGTGATACGTAACGCACCACGTCTTTGCTCAGAGGCCCCCGGTCAATGTAATCGCCGAGAAAGACCAGGCCGTCGGCGTCCGGATCAAACCGTATCTCGGCTTCGATCAAATGCCGAAGCAGATGGAATTCTCCGTGAACGTCGCCGACGGCGAAAAGACGTTGAAAACCATTTTCATCGGCCATATACAGGATATATTACTCCGCTCGGAGAAACCGTCTTCGACGGATGAGGTCCAACTCGCCCAAGCCGGCGTATAATCCAATAAAAAGGAGGGTCTGCTTCATTATGGTAAAAAAATGGATCGTGCTTCTCGTACTTGTCGCGGCTGCTGTCGCCCAGGGCGCCGAAAACAGAATACCCAACGAAGAAATGTTTGGTGATACGCGACTCGTGTTAAACGGCGCCGGGGTGCGAACGAAGTTTTTCATGTCCATGTACGAAGCGGGGCTCTATGTCGTTGAACACAACAGCGACGCCCCGGCCGTCGTAGAAGCGGATGAACCCATGGCCATCCGGCTCAGCATAGTCTCGTCCCTCATTACGAAAGAAAAGATGCAGAAAGCGACGCGGGAAGGTTTTAAGAAGTCAATGGGGGGAAATGTCGCGCCCCTGGAAAAAGAAATCGACACGTTCATTGCGGTATTTGACGAAGGCATTAACAAGGGCGACGTATACGATTTCGTCTACGCGCCCGGCAGGGGGATCGTGGTAACGAAAAACGGCGCGGAAAAGGCCCGCATAGCAGGACTTCCGTTTAAACGGGCCCTGTTCGGCATCTGGCTTTCCGAAGACCCGGTACAGGCAAATCTGAAAAAGGCCCTCCTCGGCGGATAGGGGGCGGTTTGCACCGGTTTTCAGCATGAAGGAAAGAATATTTCTCGCCCACTGCGCCGTCTCTCCGCTTTCCGGCCCGGCCTGTGACCGACTCGTGGAGACGGCCCGGGCCCAGCGCGACCTGGGACTTTACGCCATGGAAGACTACGGGCCTATTCTCGAAGACGTCCACCGGGCCGCGGGTGAGCTTCTCAAAACCGATGGAGCCGACATCGCCTTCCTGAAAAACACGTCCGAAGGACTCGGCCTTATCGCCAACGGCTACCCCTTCGAGCCGGGAGACGAGATCATAAGCTACGTCCACGAATACCCGGCCAACCACTACCCCTGGCGCCTCCAGGAAAAGCGGGGCGTACGGCTGAAACTCCTGCCGAACAGGGATCCGGAGGGCAGAAGAACGGAAGGGCCGCCGTACGCGTGGTCCATGGAGGACCTGGAAGAGGCCGTCGGGCCGAAGACCCGCGTCGTCGCACTGAGCCACGTGCAGTTTACGAGCGGCTATGCGGCGGATCTCGAAAAACTCGGCGCGTTCTGCAGGGAGCGGGGAATCGATCTGGTAGTCGATGCGGCCCAGAGCCTCGGGGTTCTTCCGGTCTATCCCGAACAATGGGGGGTTGCCGCGGTGGCGGCCTCGGGCTGGAAGTGGCTTCTCGGTCCCGTGGGAACCGGGCTTCTGTATACGTCGGAAGAGTTCCGGGACAAACTCGGCCACGTGATGACCGGCGCGGAACTCATGAGACAGGGGATGGATTATCTTGATCACCGCTGGAACCCTCACAGCGCGGCGAAACGGTTCGAATACAGCACCTCGCCGATTATCCTCGCATCGGCACTTTCCGCGGCGATTGAAGAGATAAACCGCCGGGGCATCGAGGCGGTCTGCCGGGAGGTAAGGGTCCTTCAAAACGTGTTCGTCAATACCTTGAAGGCAACCCGCACGCCGCCCCTGATCGACGACGGCCGCTGCTCGAGTATTCTCTCGATTTTCCTTGAAAACGCCGAACACGTCGCCCGGGATCTTGCCCGCAAAGGAATCGTCGTCTCGGCCCGGGGCGGATACCTGAGAATCGCGCCCCATTTCGAAAACACTGTAGCCGAACTTGAGACCGCCGCAACGGTTTTGGCCCGGTTTCTTTAATTGTTCGGTGGCATAAACATGTGGCGGGATAACGTGCAGGGGGGTTGTCGCTTCGTCTTGATCAATTTCGGCTATTTGTGGTTTGATCGCGCGAATTGTAGAATAACCCTGTTGTTGCAAAAGAATTCCCGCGAAAGGGGCCGGTGGGATCAAAAAAATACGCACGGCCACT
>CAYYSS010000028.1:0-15764 GCA_964474325.1 uncultured Nitrospirota bacterium | reverse complement strand
GTACGCAAACGGTCTGCCGAAGGCTAACAGTCATGTGGAACATGCGGCATATTCGTGCGATACATGCCACTACACCACCACGACCGACGGCACGACCATAACGGACTACGCGAACCACGTTGATCTGGAATACAACGCCTACCCCGGGGCGGGAGTATTTTTCGACTATTCCTATAGTCCCCGGGGGGGCACGTGCACCGCGGTCTCCTGTCACGGCGACACGACTGCGGTATGGGGGGCTCCGGGCTCCTTTTCGTGCGTGGATACAGACGGCGCCGGTACGACGGCGCCGAAGTTTTCTCCGCCGCCGATCGACTGAGGAGGTTACCCGCCCGGGTGAATGCCCGTCGGGTCCGCGTCGCGGCCTTTTTCAGCTACTCTGCGGCGCCAGTGTCCGGTAACGTTGCCTCAGACCCAGGAAATAATCCAATTGTTCCGGAAGGCGGAAGTCCGGGAACGCCCGCTGTTGGGCCTTGAAAGCGCCGTTTTCGAAGAGGAGCGTCAAGTCGGCGTACATTCCTTCGCCGAGATAAATCTTCCGTCCCGAATATTTTTCGGAAATCAAGACAACCTTAAAGAGATCGAGATACCCGGGATCAAGGTTTATGGTGCGCAGATTCTCCTTTGCGTATTTCCCCTCAAGTCCAATGCATTCTTTCTTGATCGCAACCAGTGTCGTGGGGTCCACGAGGCGGGAAAACGGGAAGAACCTCCGCTGAAGCCCGGATCCCATTTCCGCGGTATAGTATCGGCTCAGGTCGAACGGGGCAGGCGGGCTGGGTTCTCCGAGGGGGCCGAACGCGGTCTCAAGAATATGCCGAAGCCTGTCGGCCGGGAAATCCGCGGCATAGATCGCTCCTATAAAAGGCAGTACCGGTACGACCGAGCCCTTCCCGGGGGACACTAATCGTCCCGGCCGCCGAGAAGCCCTAACTGAATAGCAAAATACAGCAACTGCATGACCGCCTGGGCCGTAGCGGCAACATACGTAAGGGCCGCGGCGCCGAGCACGGCGGAAACCGCCCGGGCCTCCCCCTGGCCGTGAATCATGCCGAGGCTGGCGAGCATTTCCTTCGCCCGGGCCGAGGCGTTGAACTCCACGGGAAGGTTGACCACCTGGAAAAGCACCAAGGCCCCGAAGAGGATCACACCCAGAGTGGCGAGACCCTTCATCTGCAGAAGCATACCGAAAATAATCATGGGCCAGGCGATCCATGAACCGAACCCGGCCACGGGAACCACGGCGTTGCGGACAACCAGCGGGGCGTAGTTCCGGGCATGCTGGATCGCATGACCCGCCTCGTGGCAGGCAACGCCCAGGGACGCTATACTCGTGCCGTCATGAACCTGGGGGGAAAGGCGTAGCACGCGTTTCCGCGGATCGTAGTGGTCGGAAAGTACTCCCCCGACCCGCTCGATTGCCACGGCGTCGAGGCCCGATGCGTGGAGCATACGCCGGGCCGCCTGGGCACCGCTGATACCGGCTGTCGCAGGGACCTTGCTGTACCGGGCGAAACTCGATTTGACCTTCATCTGGGCATAGAGAGCAAGCGCGATCGTCGGCCCGATCAGGAGCCAGTAGAAGGGGTCCAAAGTCATGAGCATTGTTATCTCTCACCTCCGGTTCGGCCGGTCTGGGCGTAGCTTCATTCGGTATTATGCCCAATGGACTGTGAAGAAATCATGATAGATCCGTCCGGGGCGGCAACCCGGCGCTGTGTCGCGAGGAGGGTTCAGATCGGCGGAAAACGCTGTAATTTGCGTGTTCGTTTGCTACAATGCCACTATGGTTCAGGAGAACGACAATCTCCCGATCGACGCCCGGCTCCTGGGAGACGCCGTCATCGAACTCAATATCTCCCGGAGAAACGTCTCGATTTATCCGAAAGGTCACCCGACGGTGGCCCGGTCGATTACAAAGACCTTCGAACTTCTCTTAAAAATATTCGAACTCAGGCCGTCCGTAACCCTTGCGATCGCGAAGGACGTCTTGATCATCGATGACCGGTATCTGGACAAACACAACACCGTGTACCGGGAATTTGCCGTTGCCCTGAATGCGCTGAGCATCGCGTCGATCGGGTTTTCCGAGGGACTTACGGAGGACGAACTGTATGAATTTCTCCACGTCCTGTGCGAACGTCCCGGCGGACGCTCGGTAGAGGATATCCGGGCGGAAGTGGAATCGTCGTCCTTGAAACACGTGACCCTGGGATTCGTCGATTACGACGCCTTTGCCTTTGACGAAGACCAGCGGGACACGCCGGATTCGGGGCATCCGGTATGGGAGCAGTACGTCTACGGATTTCTGAAGGGAAACCTTGCGCGGGATGCGGGTGAGTTCGATCTGCGGGAAATTCCCCCGGAGGCCCTGGCGGCTATCATCAGTGAAGGCGGCGACGAGCCTCTGCAGGAGGATTCCTACGACAGGGTCATAACCGCGTATATGCGGCGAACCGGGGATAGGGCGTTTTCGGAGGGGGATCTCCGAAAAATTCTCGATTTTATCAGCGGTCTCAGGCCGGAACTCAAGCGGCAGTTTCTCGGCTCCACCGTCGGAGAAATGTCTACGGACCTGAAAGCCGCGGGCAAGGCCCTGGAAAACGTCTCGGCCGATGAGGTCATAGAACTTCTGACGGTCATCAACGAGCAGAACATGGCCATCCCGGATACGCTCAAGAATCTCCTCGACAAGTTCGCGAGCCACGAGGTGGTGGCCTTCGGCGAGCAGATGCACGGCGAGCAGATACTCATCGACGACGTGTTTTTGTCCTCCGGGGTTCTGGATCTGCTCGACGCGAGTACCACGGACACGTTTATCACCGAGTCCTACCTGGAGGAAATCCAGAAACTTCTCCATACGAAGCCCAGGGGGGGGGCACGGGAGACGACCCGGGAATTAATCAAGGACACGACGGACGAAGTTCTGGACCGGCGGCTGAGCCACGTTATGATGGAACTGCTCTGGACGGGTATTCTGGAGCCTGAGGAGTACGAGATTTATCTTAATCGCCTTAAACTCCAAGGGCTCGGTTTTCTTGAAACCGGGCAGTACCTCGAGGTCATACGACTCCTTAACGTGCTCAGGCGCGAATCCATCCGTGAACGGGTGCCTGCGGATTCGGCCTTGAATTTCGATTACTTTCTTTCGCGGGAATTCGTCGATGCCATTGTGGATTCTTTCTGTATCCACGGAAGAATGCTTCGGGAAGAGGCTCTGGCCCTGTGCGATTATTTCGGCGACCCCTTGATACCGGCCCTCATGGACGCCGTTGTCCGGGAACAGTCTCAAAGCGTTCGCAAGTTTCTTATCAGTCTTCTCGTGCGGTTCGGCAGTGACGCGACAATGGAGGCACGGCGTCGATTGAAAGATCCCCAGTGGTTCGTGATCCGTAATATGCTCTACATCATCGGCGAGACCGGTGCAAATGAACTTCATCCGGATGTCCGGCCGTTTTTCTATCACGAACACCCCAAGGTGCGGTACGAAGCCGTGCGAACGCTCCTGAAGGTCGGGGACCCCGAGGGAGTCGAATATGTCCGCGCCATGCTTGAATCGGGAGACGACGTGGTCGTTCAGCAGGCCATAACCTTGTGTGGGGCGTTTCGGGTGAAGGACCTGCTCCCCGAACTCCGGAAGATGGTCCGGAAACCCAATATCGGAGGCGCGGACTTTCTTGCCAAGGTACCGGTGGTCAAGGCCCTGGGCGAGATAGGGGATCCCCTGGTGCTTGAGGATTTCACGTCTCTGCTCACGTCGAAAAGTCTGCTCTATCGGACTCAGGCCCTCCAGTTGAAAGAAGAGATCTACCGCAATCTCCATCGATTCAGTTACCGTGATATCCAGGAGTTTGTCGAGGCCGGGCTCAAGTCAAAAAACGAGACCATCCGTACCCAGAGCAGGCGCCTCCAGCAACGGGGGGGCGCCTGACGCACAGGGAGAGACCTTCGTACGATGAACGCCGAAAACGCCTTCGTCTCTTCGCTGATGATTGCGATTTCCAACTTCGCGCTCTACGGGAGGAGACACGACGCCCTCGAAACACTCGTCAATAACGCACTGCAACGGGCCCGTGCCATTTCGACGGGCGATGAGGGTGTGTGCGACATCAAGATCGTGGAACATGACCTTATCATCAATAGAACGCCCCTTCCCTCCGATGGGATACACACGCGTAACCTTGTCAGGAAACTTCGGCGTAAGGGGATTTCCAGGATACAGATCGAAGCGTCCGCTACGAACCGGGAACTGCACGACCTCGTGGTGCAGATCGCGACTCCGGAAGAGGAGGTCACGTCGTCGGCCCACATTAAAACGGGGGTGCTGGCCGTACGGTACCGAGCGGCCGACGGAGAGGCTGAGGAAGACTACGGGTCGGTTGCGGATCTACGGGCCCGTCAGCTGGATACGCTGAAGAACACCCTTGATGGTTTCTCCCCGTTTAAGGCCCTCAGCGTCTCGGGACTCGAGGAGATAGTCGTGAAGTTTATCCTCACGTTTCGCAAGCAGGCCAATATCCTGAGTCTCATCAGCCCCGTACGAAGCTACAGCGAATACACCTATACCCACGCTACAAACGTTGCCGTCCTGTCCATGTTCCAGGCGGAGGCCCTCGGGGCGGGGGACGAACTGCTCCGGGACATCGGGGTCGGGGCCTTGCTCCATGACGTGGGAAAACTCTTCGTGTCGAAGGAGATCCTGGAAAAGAACGGAAGACTCGAGGAAAAGGAATGGGACGAAATCAAACGCCACCCGCTCTATGGCGCCCGCTATCTGGGCTCCATCAAGGGTCTTACGACCCTCGCACCGATTCTGGCGTTTGAACACCATGTACGCTACGATGGGAATGGATACCCGAATTTTCACGTGGCCGAGCGTTCCCAGTCGTTCTGCGGGCAGATCGTCGCGCTGTCGGATTTCTTCGACGCCCTGCGGAGCAGGCGCCCCTACAAACGGGACTGGTCGGTCGAGGAAATTCTCGCCCTGATGAAAGAGAATGCCGGCGGGGAGTTCAATCCCGTTCTCGTCGAAAACTTCGGGCGTATGCTCGGAAAGGCCCTTGGAAAGGGAGAGGTATAGGCTTGGAAGACGTAACCTCTTAATCTTTCTTGAAAAAAAAGCTCTCCATTAACTAGAATGAACCCGTGACCAACCAACCTGTACCCCAAGACGTCAATACTGCCCTGGACCGTCTGAGAGAGAAAATCGATCAGGTGGACGACCGGATCCTGGCACTGCTCAATACCCGGGCAGAACTCGCCCAGGAGGTGGGAAAGACGAAAGAAAAGAGCAATCTGTCGTCTTTTTATTCGCCGGAACGGGAGCGGCGGGTTCTGGACCGTCTCGTAGGGAAAAACAGCGGACCGTTTCCCGACGACGCGGTCCGCCTCGTGTGGCGCGAGATCATGTCCGCGTCGTTGTCCCTGGAACGGCCCCTTCAAGTGGCTTTTCTCGGACCGACGGCTACGTTTACCGAAATGGCGGCGATCCGGGCGTTTGGCTCGTCGGCGGCACTGAATCCTGTGGGGAGCATCCCCGAGGTCTTTCGTGTGGTCGAGCGGGGAGAGGCCCAGTACGGCGTGGTCCCCATAGAGAATTCAACCGAGGGGGTCGTTACCTACACGCTGGACGTTCTGATCGCCTCGGAGCTGAAGATCGCCTCGGAAGTCATGATCGAGGTGAACCATCATCTGCTTAATCAGACGGGGCGTCTGGAGGACATCACCCAGATCTACTCCCATCCGCAGGCCACGGCCCAATGCAGGAGGTGGCTCGACGAGCACGCCCAGGGGATACCCGTCAAGGTGGCCGCCAGTACGGCCCGGGCCGCGGAGATCGCCGCGGGGGATCCGGATTCGGCGGCTATCGCCGGCGAACCCGCCGCGCGGGTATACGGCCTGCGTATCGTAAAGAGGAAGATTCAGGATCTTCTCGATAATGTTACACGCTTTCTCGTTGTCGGCCGGGACACGTCGGCCCCCACGGGGCACGACAAGACATCGCTTCTTCTGTCGGTCAAGAACCGTCCGGGCGCCCTTTTCGGGGTACTTCAGCCCTTTGCGAACCACAAGATCAACCTTACGAAGATTCAGTCGCGACCGTCGAAACGCAAGGCCTGGGAATACATTTTTTTCATAGATTTTTCCGGGCATGCGGACGACGAAAACGTAAAAAACGCCCTGGAAGAACTCCGCGAGTGGTCGCTTTTCGTTAAAGTGCTCGGCTCGTACCCTTCCGCTGAGGAGATACAACCGCAATGATACCCGTACCGGATCACATAGCTTCGCTCGAACCCTACGTACCCGGCAAACCCCTGGACGAACTCTTTCGCGAACGGGGGATCCGGGACGCCGTGAAACTTGCATCCAACGAAAACCCTCTCGGACCCTCGCCGAAGGCGGTCGAGGCCGCCAGGGAACACCTGGCGGGAGTCCATCGGTACCCCGATGGTCCGGGATTCGATGTCTTCGCCGCACTGTCGGCGCACTTCGACCTGCCCGCGGATCATTTCATCCTGGGTAACGGTTCCAACGAACTCATCGAACTGGCGATACGCACCTTTCTCAACCCGGGGGAAGAGGGGGTTATGGCGTGGCCGTCGTTTGTCGTTTACCCCTCGATCGTCCAGGCCGGCGGCGGGGTACCGGTCAAGGTTCCCTTGAAGCAGGATCGCCACGATCTGAATAAAATGGCGGGGGCCGTCACGGATCGGACGAGGATCGTGTTTATCGCCAATCCGAACAACCCCACGGGGACCATCAACTCCCGGGAAGAGGTGGATGCCTTTATCGAGGATCTGCCCGAAGGGGTACTCGTTGTCCTGGATGAGGCCTACGCCGAATACGTAACCGCCCCCGAATACCCGGATTCCGTCGAATACGTCCGACGTAACAAAGATGTTCTCCTTCTGAAGACCTTCTCGAAAGCCTACGGGCTTGCCGGCCTGCGCATCGGTTACGGTCTCGGCAACCCCCGTATCCTCGAGGCCATGAACCGGATCCGCCAGCCGTTCAACACCAACAGTATTGCACATGCGGCGGCGGTGGCGGCCCTCGGCGATAGCCGTCACCTGGAGAATACCCGCTCGGTAAATCGGGAAGGACGGGATTTTCTTTACGGTGAATTCGACCGGCTGAAGGTTCGTTACGTAAACACGCAGACAAACTTTATTTTTTTCCGTGTTCGGGAAGGATCGGCACCCGAGATAAACGAACGCCTTCTCGATCAGGGAGTCATCGTGCGCCCCATGGGACCGTCGGCGTTCCGCGTGACCATAGGTCTGCCGGAGGAGAACCAGCGTTTCATTGAGGCACTCGAAACGATCCTCGGAGACCCGGCCGCATAACGGATCGCCGTGGGGGGATACGAGCGCATCGCCGTCGTAGGGGTAGGGCTCCTCGGCGGTTCCCTTGCTCTGGCGCTGAGAAAAAAGGGTTGCGTCGCGGAGATCGTGGGGGTAGGCCGGTCCAGCCGTAATCTCGACGAATCCAGGCGGAGGGGTATTATCGATAAGGGTTTCACCGACGTCTGCGCGGGGGTCAAAGGCGCGGATTTGGTCGTTCTTGCCGCTCCTGTGGGCTCCCTGATCGATATCGTTGCCGCCGCCGCTCCCTGTCTGAACGAGGGCGCCCTTATAACCGACGTGGGGAGTGTCAAAGGAGACCTCGTTGGGGCGATTGAGGACCTGGTGCCCGAGGGTTCGGCCTTTGTCGGGGGCCATCCGATTGCGGGAGGAGACCGGTCCGGGGCTGTTTCGGCCCGGGCGGACCTGTTCGAAGATGCGTTATGCATACTTACGCCGTCGGAGAGGACGGCCCCGTGGGCCCTCGAACGGGTCCGGGAATTGTGGCGTACGGCGGGGGCCCGGGTCGAAACCCTCGATCCCTACGAACACGACCGTATCTACGGTGCCGTAAGCCACCTGCCCCATATCGCGGCCTACGCCCTGGTGGAAACCGTTCTCGGGCGAGGCCCCGAGCTTGGTCCCTATTGCGGACAGGGGTTTTATGATACGACCCGTATCGCGGCCAGCTCGCCGGAAGTGTGGCTGGATATTTTCAAGGCGAACAGGGAGAATCTCGTAACCCTCCTTCGGGACTATGAGTCCTCATTGAGCCGCTTCAAGTCCGCCCTCGAACAAAAACGCTGGGACGCCCTCGGCGAAATTCTGCTCAACGCGGGCGCGGCGCGAAGACGGTTGAACGGATCGACGGGAAACCGGGGAATCGCGCCGGGCGCTCCAAAGAGGACGGGTTAATTGAAATCGCCATGATACACGCCGGGAAGAATTGGGAGGGTGCGAACAGAATCGTGTTGCCGCGCGGACCGCTGCGGGGCAGGATCAGTGTTCCCGCGGATAAGTCAATCAGCCACAGGGCGGTTATTTTCGCCTCGCTCGCCGACGGCCGGAGCCGTATCCGGAACATGCTTCGTGCGGAGGATCCCCTGCGGACGGTCGATGCATTCCGGGCCATGGGGATCTCCATTGAAAACCGCGGGGACGAAGTCCTGGTCGACGGAAAGGGGCTTCGAGGGCTCCGCGAGCCGGGGGATGTCATCTATTGCGGGAACTCGGGCACGACGACCAGGCTTCTTCTGGGGATACTTGGTTCCCTGCCGTTTTTTTCCTGCGTCACCGGGGACCGGTCGCTCAGGTCGCGGCCCATGGGCCGGGTGGTGGAACCGTTGCGGCTTGCCGGCGCCCGGATCGACGGCCGGGACGACGGCTCCCGTCTTCCCCTGGCGGTGCGGGGCGAAGCCTTGAAGACAATCGATTTCGAAAGCCCCCGGGCGAGCGCCCAGGTGAAGACCTGCCTTCTCCTTGCGGGTCTGTTTCGGGAAGGCCGGAGTACCGTGAGGGAACCGGAACGGTCCCGGGATCACACGGAGAGGATGCTGCCGGCCTTCGGCGTCCACGTGGGGGTCGACGGGACGGCCGTATCCGTCCGGGGCCCGGCGGAACTCAAGCCGGTTGACGTGACGGTCCCGGGGGATTTCTCCTCGGCCGCGTTCTTTATCGTCGCTGCCCTGGTCGTGCCGGGTTCGGAACTGGTAATCGAAAACGTTGGGCTCAACCCTACCCGCACCGGGCTGCTCGACGCCCTGCGCGACATGGGAGCCGCGATCGAGATTCAGGGGGAGCGTCTGGCTTCGGGAGAACCGGTGGGAGATATCCTGGTGCGGCACAGCGCTCTCAGGGGCATCGAGGTGGACGGGCCGCTGGTTCCCCGGATGATCGACGAGTTTCCCGTCTTTTCCGTTGCGGCGGCCCTGGCCGAGGGGAAGACCGTCATACGGTCGGCGGGAGAACTCCGGGTGAAGGAATCCGACCGGATCGGGGTTATGGCGAAGCACCTCAGGCAATGCGGCGTCGCCGTGGAGGAATGGGACGACGGAATGGAGATCGCGGGCGCCGAATCCCTGGCCGGGGGGGTGTTCGAAAGCCACGGCGACCACCGGGTCTCAATGGCCATGGCCGTGGCCGGTCTGCGAAGCCGGTCGAAGACGCGATTGACGGACGTGGACTGCGTCGCAACGTCGTTTCCCGGATTCTGGGAACTTCTCGACAAGGCCCGGGGAGGGCCGACGTGATCGTCACGCTTGACGGGCCCGCCGGCGCGGGAAAGAGTACGGTGGCCCGCCTTCTGGCTCGTCGCCTGGGGCTTTCGTATCTGGATACAGGGGCCCTTTACCGATCCGTCGCCCTCGCGGCGCTGGAGCGGGGGGTCGATCTCGAGGACGGCCCGGCGCTCGGCAAACTTGCCCGGGGTCTGGCGATAACGTTTGAAGGCGAACGGGTTTTTCTGGACGGGCGGGACGTATCCATGGAGATCAGGACCCCCCAGGTGAGCGACGGGAGTTCCCGGGTCGCGGTTTTGCCCGAGGTGCGATCGGCCCTGGTCGAACTCCAGCGGAGACTCGGGCGGGACGGCGTTGTGGCGGACGGCCGCGATATGGCCACCGTGATATTTCCCGCGGCGGACGTCAAGGTCTTTCTCGACGCCACGCCCGAGGAACGTGCGCGGCGCCGACACCGTGAACTGATCGCCGCGGGGGGCGACGATCGCGAGGAGGACGTGTACAGAGAACTTATCGCCAGGGACGCCCGGGATTCGGGCAGGGCCGCCGCCCCGCTCCGCAAGGCCGACGACGCGGTAACGGTTGATACGACCCGTATGTCGCTTGATGAGGTCGTCGAGACGATTATGGAGTTGGTCCGGGCTAAGGGATCGGGGGGGCGGTCGTTGTCATGAACGTCCGGGTTGCCCGCACGGCGGGATTCTGTTTCGGCGTAAAACGGGCTATCCAAAAGGCCTTCGAGACCGCGGGGGGGCAGGGGAAAGTCTTCAGCCTGGGGCCCCTCATTCACAACCCCCAGGCAGTGGAAAGGCTCAGGAATCGGGGCGTGCGGGTCATTGGTGAACCGGCTGAGGCCGAGGCCGGGTCCGTGGTGATAGTCCGTTCCCATGGTGTTTCGCCCGATGTGGAACGTCGGCTTTCGGAAAAAGGCGTGACGATCGTGGATGCAACGTGCCCCTTTGTAAAGAAGGCCCAGAACCACGCGGTACGGCTCCGTGAGAACGGATATCAGGTCGTCATCGTAGGTGAGCGGGACCATCCGGAGGTTATGGGCATACGGGGATACGCCGGGGAGGATGCTCTTGTCATCGGCCCCGATGACAACCCGGAACTGCTTGGTTTTCGCGGGAAAGTTGGTATAATTGCCCAGACGACGCAGTCCCTCACGGTGTTGCAGAACGTGGTCTCCGCCGCGGTGGCCCAGGCCTCCACGGTGAAGGTTCACAATACCATCTGCGATGCCACGCGCCAACGCCAGCGGGAGTCGATTGCCCTGGCGGGAGACGTTGATGTCATGCTCGTAGTCGGCGGAAAGAACAGTGCGAACACCAAGCGCCTCAAGACCCTCTGCGAGGAAAAAGGCGTGCGGGCGTTTCACGTGGAAACCGCCGACGAGATAGATACGGCCTGGTTTAATCCGACTGACCGGACGGTAGGTATCACGGCCGGCGCTTCGACGCCGGAGTGGATCATCGAAGACGTGCGGCGGCGGATGGAAAACGATTTCCCGCTATGAACTCCGATCTCTACGACGACGAACGCCAGGAGGGAGGTCCGGGAGAAAACTCGGAATTCGCCAAACTGTTCCGCCAGTCCATGGCCGAGTGCGAGCCGGGTTCCCGGGTGCTCGCCAGGGTCGTTGAAGTGCGGGATGACGGCGTCGTGGTGGACGTGGGCTATAAGTCGGAAGCGGTCTTGCGAACGAGCGAGTTTTCCGCTGAAGAGATCGCGGAATTGACCCCCGGCGCGGAGTTCGAGGTCGTTGTGGTCTCGGTCCGGGATGGGGACGGGACCCTCATTGTGTCAAAGCGGCGGGCCGAACGGGCTAACGGCTGGCAGGCCGTTCGGGAGGCGCATGAAAGCGGCACGATGGTGACCGGTCGCATTATCGAGCGCGTCAAGGGCGGCCTTATTGTCGATATTAACGGGTTCCACGGGTTTCTCCCCGCCTCTCAGGCGGATCTGAAGGTCGTGCGGAACCTGGACTCCCTCGTGGGCGTGAGCGGAGCCATGAAGGTCCTCAAGGTAAACGAACGCCGCATGAACGCCGTGCTTTCCCGGCGGGCCGCCATGGAAGAGGAACGGTTCGCTCTGCGGGAAAAGACGGTCGCCGAGCTGGCCGAAGGCGCCGTGGTGAAAGGAACGGTCAAGAATATCACCGATTACGGTGCGTTCATCGACCTGGGGGGTATTGACGGCCTTCTGCACGTGTCGGATCTGTCGTGGGGCCGGGTAGGGCATCCTTCGGACGTGCTGACCGTTGGCCAGGAGGTCGAGGTGAAAGTCCTGAAGTTCGATCGGGAAGCGGGAAAGATATCTCTCGGATATCGACAGTGCTTACCCGATCCCTGGGAAACGGTCCCGGAGCGGTATCGTCCGGGTGCCAAGGTGGAGGGGACGGTCGTCAGTGTTGTGGACTACGGGGCTTTTGTCGAACTGGAACCCGGCGTCGAAGGATTGGTGCACCTGTCGGAACTCAGCTGGGTTGAGAAAATACGGCAACCGTCGAAAGTCCTCGAGCGCGGTCAGAAGATTCACGTGGTCGTCCTCGATGTCAATCGGGAGAAGCGGCGCATATCCCTGAGCCTCCGACAGGCGGAACCCAACCCGTGGATCTTGGTGGCGGAACGTTATACAGCAGGGCAGAAGGTCCGCGGCGTGGTAAAAAACATAACCGATTTCGGCGTGTTCGTGCGCATGAAGGAAGGTATCGACGGACTGGTACACGTATCGGATCTCTCCTGGACCCGGCACGTGCGTCATCCGTCCGAACTCATCTCGGTCGGCGAGGAAGTGGATGTGGTGGTCTTGAATGTCGACGTGGCCCGGGAACGGCTCTCCCTTGGGCGGAAACAGCTTGAGCCCGACCCCTGGGAAGAGGGTATTCGCACCCGGTACCATGCCGGGGATGAAGTGGACGGCACGGTTGTCAAGGTGGTCGACTTCGGGATCTTTGTGGAACTTGAGGGGGGTGTCGAGGGGCTGGTGTTTATGTCCGAAATCGATCCGGAAGATCAGGACGCACTTGCCGATCGCTGTGTGCCGGGGACCCGGGTCCGGGTGCGGGTCCTGAAGGTCGATGTCCAGGAACGCAAGATAGGACTGAGCCTGAAGGGAGGTATGTTGCGACGGTGAAAAAAAGTTGTGTTGTGGTGGGAATCGTACTGGCCCTTCTGATAATCGGCGTGAGTCTCTTGCTGACCCTGGGCGGACGGACCCCGATGCTGGGAGAGAAAGTAGGACTCGTGCGGGTCGAGGGCGTGATACTCGACGCCCGGACCATCGTGAAGAAACTGAAGAAGTACCGGAAAAGCGCGTCGGTGAAAGCCGTCGTCCTTCGCGTAAACAGTCCCGGCGGCGGCGTGGCCCCGGCCCAGGAGATTTATAACGAAGTAAAGAAACTGGTCGCGGAAAAGCCGGTTGTGGTGTCCATGGGCTCCCTGGCGGCATCGGGCGGCTACTATATCAGTGTTCCTGCGAACTGGATCATGGCGAATCCCGGCACCATGACGGGTTCCATCGGTGTGATCATGGAAATACCCAACATCGCGGGGCTCATGGAAAAAATCGGCATCGACAACCAGGTCGTAAAAAGCGGCGAACGCAAGGATATCGCCTCCATGTTCAGGAGCCTGGAACCCGGCGAGCGGGAAATTCTCCAGGAGGTTCTTGACGACGTCCACGAGCAGTTCATCGAGGCGGTTTCGGCGGGCCGGGGCATCGACGTGGACACCGTGCGCCCCATGGCCGACGGGCGTATTTTCACGGGACGGCAGGCGAAAAACCTCGGTCTCATCGACGAACTGGGAGATCTCGAGGACGCGATTCTCGAGGCCGGAAAACTCGCTGAGATAGACGGCGAGCCGCAGGTCGTGGGCGAGGAAGACGAGCATTCGTGGAAGGATCTCATCAGGGGCATGATCGGCGGGACGGCCCTGCGACAACTGCTGACCGACGGCGGTCCGTCGGTACGCTACGAATATAGACCGTAATCGAGTCGAAAGGAGGTTGTATATTCCCTATGACGAGGTCAGAACTCATTCTGAAAGTTTCGGAACGCATGAACCACTTGACGAAAAGAGATACGGAAAAGATCGTCAAGGCGATTTTCGATAACATCAAGGAGGCCCTTGAAAAAGGGGAGAAGGTGGAGATCCGGGGATTCGGGAATTTCAGACTGCGGGAGCGTCGGGAGCGCCGGGCCCGGAATCCGAAAACGGGTGATGCCGTCAGCGTGCCGTCCAAAAGGGTTCCGTTTTTCAAGGTAGGCAAGGAACTCCGGGAGATGGTGGACGGCGGGCCCCCCGGCGAAGAGGAAAACTAGTTTTCTTATTGAAAAGACGATGTGCCGTTATTGCGAGGAGGTCCGCGGTCGAGGCGGAGACATGTAATGTTCCGTTTTCGTGCAAGACGGAGTACGTTTTTCCGTTCACGGTGACAGTTTTACCGGCTTTTTGTGACTCCGGAAAAGGTGTTTTCGAAAACCCCGCGGGACCAAAGCTCTCCGATCCGGGGAGTTGCGTTGATGCAGACGCCTCGGCGTGAATTTCTCGCCAGGACGATTCAGGTCCTCGGGGCCCTGGTCGCCGCGACGGTGGCCGGGGCTTTTGCGGTACTGGTTCCGTCACGGCTTCGCAAGCGCCGAAGGGAATTCTTCGAGACCGTCGCGGTCGAGGATCTTCCCCGGCGGGGGGTGAAAAAGGTCGTTGTTGAAGTGCCCGTGTCCGGACGTACCGCTCGACTGCCGGTCTATATTGTGGTCTCGCCCGGAGGTGAGTATACGGCGCTCTCGGCCCGATGCACCCATCTCGGCTGTTTCGTCAACTGGGATAGAAACAGAAACGAGTTCCTCTGCCCCTGCCACGGCGGCCGGTACGATCTTACGGGAGCGGTAGTCGGCGGGCCCCCGCCGAGACGCTTGGAACGCCTGCCGGTGGAAATCCGGGACGGGTCCGCGTGGATCGGTTATATGGTCTGAGAATGTCCACCCTTGACCTTCTCGATCGCCTTTTCGGAGTAAAACGGCCCCACGGCCGTTTCCTCGAGCGTCGGATCCCCCCGAACGTGAATTACTTCTACTGTCTCGGTGGGATCACCTTTACCCTCTTTCTTACACTCCTCGTCACAGGCCTTGCCCTTTCGGCCTTCTACGTACCCTCCGGCGAAGGCGCCTTCGAGAGTATCGCGCGCCTGAAAAACCAGGTGGCCGGCGGGTTGATTCTCCGTTCGGTTCACCGGTGGTCGGCCCACTTCATGGTGATCTGTCTCCTGCTCCATGTAAGCCGTGTCGTCGTCTCGGGGGCGTATCGACCGCCGCGCCAGCTCAACTGGCTTGCCGGCATGGGGCTCATGTGCGTCACCTTCGGTTTCGGATTCACCGGGTATCTACTCCCGTGGGACCAGAAGGCGTACTGGGCCACCGTGGTGGGGACGTCCATGGTCGAGTCCGTCCCTCTGGTTGGGGCAGGTTCTGCGGCACTTCTCCGGGGTGACCTGGACGTGGGGCCCGGCACCCTTGTACGTTTCTACGCCCTCCATACCCTGTGGTTTCCTTTGATCGCGGGGGCGCTCCTGTGGGCGCATTTTCATATGACCAAAAAGCGGGGCATTTACGGCGGTTTGTAGTGGAAGGCGAACAGCGCGGACATGAGGACCACGGACGGAGCGGTGACGGCCTCCGGTTTTACCCGGATTATCTCCTTGAAATCCTTGTGGTAATCGTTCTCGTCCTCGAGGTGGTGATTACGCTTGGCCTCCTGAGCCCGGCGGTCCTCGGCAGGAGGATCGATCTCGTGGGCCGGTTTACCCCCCGGCCGGAGTGGTATTTCCTGTGGCTGTACGAACTGGTGAAGTATTTCCCCGGACGCCTGATATTTGTCGGTACGGCAGTCCTCCCCCTGGGTATTCTTACCGCGCTCATAGCTGTACCGTGGATCGACCAGGACGGTCGGCGACGATACGTTGTCCGTGTCCTGTGGTTTGCAACACTGACGCTGGCCGGGGTACTCACCTGCATGGCGTTGTAATCCGTGAACCGAAAACGGGCCACGAATATCCATAGATAAAGCGCGAATAAACCTTACAGTTACATAAAATACGGGGCCGGCGGCCTCAAAAAAATCCGCTTCGCGGCGTTATTATTGGTTGAAACAGCGCCGGGGCGCAGGTCTGTGTGATGTTGCAG
>CAYYSS010000027.1:0-15947 GCA_964474325.1 uncultured Nitrospirota bacterium | reverse complement strand
GGTACGATCTATGAACTCGGCGCGGGCTGGGGCGCCCTCGCGTTTCCCCTGGCACGTCGTTGCCGGAAGGCACGGGTCGTTGCGTACGAACTTTCGCCCGTTCCCTGGTTGTTCATGTGGCTGAGGCGTCTGGTCCTGGGGCCGCGGAATCTGGAACTCGTGCGGCGCAATTTTCTTCATACCGACCTCTCAAACGCCTCCGTCGTTGTCTGTTACCTCCATCCCCAGATGCTTGCACCCCTGGCCGAGAAACTGAACAACGAGCTTTCCCCGGGGGCCACGGTAATCAGTAATGCCTTCGACGTACCGGCCTGGACCCCGACGCGGGTCGAAGAACTGGAGGACCTGATGTGCCCGGAAGTCTTTATCTATAAGGCATGGCCCGCCCTGGAAAACAGCCGGTCCGCCGTCCCGCCCGCCTCCGCCGCATAACCGCCGCCGGAAGCGCCGGGCGTGATTTCCTTTGACGCATCGACGCTGTCTTCCCTATTCTTCGTGGCTATTCGTGTACATTCGCGGCTACTATCTCCATCGCCTTTCCCTATCGCCCGTCGCCGATCCTTCCCCATTCACGTTTCACAATTCACCATTCACGACCTGAAGTGAGAAGTAAAAACACGTCTCCCGTCTCACGTCTTACGTCTCCCTTGCCCCTCGACGGTTCCGTAGACGGCCACGGTGGTGGCGGGAAGCCAAGCCGATATCCGTGCCAGGGAACCGGGAAGCCGGAGTCCGAGTTTCTGTGCAATCAGCCCAAGGGGGAAGGCGTGGGGATAGGGGATACGGCCGCCGTAGCGGTACCCCGCGTTTTCCATGAGCTCCCGTAAGCAGTCCGGATCGTAAAACGCCACGTGCTCCGGTATCTTGAACGAAGGCCAGCGCCTGCCCAGAATCCGGAACCAGAAACCGTTCATCCACGGAGTGGCCAGCACGAGAGCACCCCCGGCATTGATACGGGTCTTGATTGCTGCAAGGAACCCGACCGGGTCGTAGACGTGTTCGATAACCTGGTTGGCAATCACGAGATCGAACCGGGCCCCCGGGGGCACCGCCTCGATCCCGCCCCGGTACACCCTGTCCGCCCGGGCGGCGGCCTTTCGAACCCCGTCGGGATCAAACTCGGTCCCTTCCCGCCGGATGAACATATCGCGGGCCTCGTCGAGAAGAAACCCGTGTCCGGCGCCGATTTCCAGGAGTCTGCCGCCGGCAAGCCCTCTGGCCGCAAGTCTCCTGAGAAACCTCCGGAACGTGGCGCGTAACGACACTTCCTGGCGTCCGTAATCGTCATAGCCCACATCCCGTCCGGCAAAATAGTCCCCGTTCCGGTATCGGGCAAGCATGGCGGCCTCGCTCAATCGGGGTGAAAGATAGACCAGGCCGCAGTCCGCACAGCGCACGAGCCCGAAGGGCGGGCACGGGATGCCCATGGTTCGCCGATGGGTGCTCCCGCACAGGAGACAGGGGACCGTTTCGAGACCGTCCGGGATATCTTCCGGGTATTCGGCGGACATGGCGTAGAGATTATACCTTTGTGACCGCAGACCCGCAGTCTCAGAACGCCCGGGCAACGAAGATCATGTGTTCGCTTTCGTCGGTGGGGGGGCGTTCCGTCCAATCGGCCCAGAGGTGTTCCAGGACGAATCCCGCATCGCTGAGAAGTGTCATGACCTCACTCGGAAAAACGTACCGCAGAGGAAAGGTAAACCGGACCCGCACGAGCCCGTCGGGACCGAGGCCGTCTTCCTCCTTTTCAGCGCCGGGGGATTCCCCGTCAGGGAGAAAGGCGAACGACAGCTGAACGAGCCCGGTACGGTCGGGGACAATCCGTTTACGGCACCATTTCCGATACCGAACACAACGGCCGCCGCCTTCCGGGCCTTCCGCCACCGTACCGTCGGGAGATACGAAGACCGTACGCTCGTCAACCTCCCACCAGGCCTCGTCTTCCCACGTCTCGGACGCGGGGTTGAGCACGCTGAAAGCGAATACGCCCCCGCGTCTGAGGACCGTACGTACCTGGTCGAAGGTCCGGCGCCAGTCCGGCGCATTTTCGAGATGCATCAGGGAATTAAAGGGCACGATAACGCAGTCGTACGGTCCCGGGGCAACGGAGGCAAAGGAGCGCATGTCGCCCTGCCGGATCGTTTCAAGCCCGGTCCGGCGGCGGGCGCGCTCAACCATCGCCCGGGAGACATCGATCCCGGCGAGTTCGAGACGACCCTCGCCTGCTCCTTCCTTCAGGGCCGAAAGAACCCGGCCGCTGCCACAGGCGAGTTCGAGAATCGACGGCCCCCAGCCCGGCCCGTACTTGAGCCAGAAAGCCAGGTCCGGGCGATCCCGGTAGTCGATATCGTAAAAAACCGCCGAGAGATCAAACGGGGATTCACCGGACCACTCGTCCGCGATAGTTTCAGACATCCTTCCTGCTCCTCTCCGCCATAACCATACGGTGATAGAGGACCACCGCCGACGCGGCGGCCACGTTCAGGCTTCCCGGACCGCCGGCCATGGGGATCGTCAGCCGTATATCGGCCATATCGCGCAGGCGTTCCGAGAGCCCGGCCCCTTCCGCGCCGAAAACGACGCAGAGATCCCCGCGCATGTCGGCTTCCGACAGGGGCACGGCCCCCGTCGACGGGTCCGCCGCCGCCAGACGGGTTCCCCGGCGTTGCCGAAGAAGGAGAAGAGTATCGGCAAGGGAAGAGACGGAATAAACGGGTACCTGGAACACACCCCCCATGGAAACCCTGACGGCGCGGCGGAGAAAGGGGCTCGGGGAGCGTCCGTCTACCACCACCCCGCCCGCCCCGAATGCGGCGGCGTTTCTCACGACCGCCCCCACGTTTTCGGCATCGGTGAGCCCGTCAAGCGCCACGATAAGGTGATTGTCCGGAAGCCCGTCGATCCATACCGGCGCCGGTTGGACCGGAGGAACCATACCTTCGCCGAAAATACCCTGCCGGGGGCGGAAACCGACAATAGCCCGCATGACGGAGCGTTCAACCGTCACGATCGTGGGAGGCCGTCTCCGGGAGCCCGTCAAGGTTTCTTCGCCCAGTCGCTCGGCCCATTCGGGTGTCAACAAGAGCGATGCGAGGGGCCACCCGCTCTCCAGCGCACGGCGTACAACCTTCTCCCCCTCCACGACAAACCGCCCCTCGGGGGCCCGTGAACCCCGCGCCCCAAGGTCCCGGTAAATGCCGGGAACCCTGTCGTCGGCAGGATCGGATATGAAAACGCCCACGGCGGAAGGAAGTTGTGACGCCCCGGCTCGCTTAGCGCGGCGTCTGCGCCGGGGCGGGCTGATCGACCTTGGACTCCTTGTCGGCTGAAACGGAAGGCGTGGTACCGTCTTTTCTCACAACGCCGGCGTTTTCCAGCGCCTCGGGCGTGGCGTCCATGGCGCAACGAAAGCCGATGGCGTCCATGAGGCCCTCGGCATGCCCGAAGTTTCTCTGCGCAACCCGGATAAAACCCGGAGGATTGAACCATGATCCGCCCCGGAGAACCTTGCGGAATTTATCGTTCCCTCCCCGGGGATTCTTATTTTTGCTGCGGGCGTAATACCCCGGGTCGAACCCGTCCTCGCACCACTCCCAGACGTTTCCCGCCATGTCATAGATCCCGTACCCGTTGGGGGCATAACTGGCGACCGGCGTGGTCGGAGCCGGTTCCTCGTTATTGCGCCACACCCGGTTGAACGTAGCCCCGGCCGTTGGATACTCGTCACCCCACGGGAACCGCTTCCCTTCCAGTCCACCCCGGGCGGCCTTTTCCCATTCGGCCTCCGTAGGGAGGCGTTTCCCGTAGTATTCACAATAGGTGCGCGCCCCGTGCCACGAAATTGTAATGATCGGATTCTTTTCAAACCCCGGCGTCACCTTGTATTTTCCTTTACTGAAAAACACCTCGGAGGGCCACCACCGGGCCCGTTCCGGATATTGCAGATCCGACCGCAGTACGACCCAGCCCCAGATCTCGCCTTCCTTGCCCTCCGGGGCCCGGATTTCGTTCAGAAACGCCGCATATTGTTCGTTGCTCACCTCCGTCGTGTCTATGTAAAACCCGTCCAACCGGACCTCATGTTGGGGGTGTTCGATCTTCTGCCCTTCCTCCTTCGGCGAGCCCATGAGGAAAGCTCCCGCGGGCACGAGTACCATCTCGGACCCGTCCCGGGCAGCCACCCGTTCAGGGAGAACAACCGCGTAGACGCGCGACGCGAAGAAGGCAATACAGACCGCCACGACGAAAACCAAGTGGGCCCTGTAGCTCATAAGGAAATATTATACTCTTTGATCTTGGTAAGCAGGGTCTTATAGCTTACCCGGAGGGCCTCGGCAACACGGGTTTTGTTCCCCCCGCACTCCCGGAGAACCTGTCTGATCCTCTCGGTCTCGACCAGACGCACAGCCCGGCGGGCCACTTCCTCGAGGGTACCGCCCTGGGCGAACTCCCGGAGGAACTCGTCCGACGGTTCCGACGGAACCAGGGCGAAGTGCTCCGGCTCGAGTACGTCGCCGTCGCAGAGTATGAGGGCCCGCTCCACGGCGTTTTCCAGCTCGCGGACGTTCCCCTTCCACGGATACGAGGTGAGTAATTCCATAGCCGTCTCGCTCACGATTTTCGGGGAGGTTTTCAGATCGGAACTGAAACGGGCGATAAAATGCTCGACCAGAAGCGGGATGTCCTGTGTGCGTTGTCTGAGGGGTGGGAGTTCGATGGGGAACACACTGAGACGATAAAAGAGATCATCCCGGAATGTCCTGTCCTTCACGCCCTGGGCCAGGTCCCGATTGCTGGCCGCGATAACCCGCACGTCGATAGGGATCGGGTGCCGCCCGCCCACGTGCTCGACTTCACTCCCCTGGAGTACCCGTAGGAGCTTCGCCTGGAGCGAGAGGTCCATTTCTCCGATTTCATCGAGAAAGATCGTTCCCCTGTCGGCGAGTTCGAATTTTCCCGGACGGCGGGCGTCGGCACCCGTGAACGCGCCTCTCTCGTGGCCGAACAACTCCGACTCGAGCAGTTCCCGGGGAATAGCGGCGCAGTTGATGGCGATAAAAGGCGCCTCCGCCCGGGGACTCAGTTCGTGAATAGCCCGGGCGAAAAGCTCCTTGCCCGTACCCGACTCGCCGAGGAGCAGTACCGTGGTCTTTGCCGGGGCAACCCGGGCCGCCTTGTCGAGCACGTCCTTGATCGCCGCACTCGTTCCCAGAATACGGGCGGGACCCCATGTCTCGGCGGTGGCCTCACGGAGGGCCCGGTTTTCCACCTTGAGCCGGCGGTTATCCAGGGCGCGGCGAACCACGAGGAGAAGGTGGTCCATTTCGAACGGCTTGGCGATAAAATCGAAGGCCCCCTGTTTCATGGCCTCCACCGCGGTCTCGATACTGCCGTGGGCGGTCATCACGATCACCGGTGTTGCCGGGTCCGCTTCCCGGGCGGCGGCAAGGACTTCGAAACCGTCCCGGACGGGCATCCTGATGTCCGTGAGGATCAGACTGAGCGCCGTGTCGGCGATCAGGTTTACGGCCTCCTCACCGTCCCGGGCGCTCAGCACGGAAAACCCCTCGCCTTCCAGGGTCTGCCGGAGAAGTTCCACCATGGAAACCTTGTCTTCTGCTATGAGTATCGTATCCCGCACGGTCTTCCTATACGAAGACTACCTTACCATGTCCGCCCCCCTCCCATGGCGGATGCCGCATGCCGCGCTGACGGCCCGGCGAGAGCCGCTCCGTCATATATCCCGCTCAGGGAGGCCCGGTGAGTTTGTTCCGGAAGAGTTCGTTGACGGCCTTGGGATTGGCTTTGCCCCGGGATTCCTTCATCACCTGCCCCACCAGGAAGCCGAGGAGCTTGGTCTCCCCGCCACGGAATCGCTCCACCTCTGCGGGGTGGCTTTCGATTACCCGGTCCACCATGGCCTCCAGTTCGCCGGCGTCGCTTATCTGGACCAACCCCCGGGCCTCGACGATCTCGTCGGGGCCCTTTCCGGTCTCGAACATCTCCTCAAAAACCGTCTTTGCCGCGTTGCCGCTGATCGTACCGCCGTCGACCAGCTTCAGCAATGCCGCCATCCGGTCCGGGTTCACCGGGCAGTCCGCCACGTCAAGACCGGCAGAGTTCATCAAACGCGTCCAATCCCCGAAGATCCAGTTCGCCGCCGTCCGGGGCCTCGCCCCCGCGGTCACCGTGGCCTCGAACCAGTCGGCGACGGCCCGCTCCTCGACAAGACGTTCGGCATCGTCCGGGGAGAGACCGTACGCGGACATAAAACGCTTCTTGCGGTCCCAGGGAAGTTCGGGCAGGGATCGGGCCAGTTCACCCACCTGCTCCTCGGTCCACGCAATAGGCACAAGGTCCGGTTCCGGGAAATACCGATAATCGTGAGCCTCTTCCTTGCTCCGCATGGACTCGGTCACACCCCGCTCACTGTCCCAGAGGCGTGTCTCCTGTACAACCGCGCCCCCGGCCTCGATCAAATCGATCTGGCGGGCAATTTCGTAGTCCACCGCCCGCTCCACAAAACGAAACGAGTTGATATTCTTTACTTCGGCACGGGTGCCGTATTCCGTCGCGCCGGCAGGCCTGACCGAGACATTCGCATCACACCGCAGAGACCCCTGCTCCATATTACCGTCGCAGACCCCCAGGTAACGAAGAAGGGTCCTCAAGGTACGCATATACCCGGCCGCCTCCTTCGCGGAACGCACATCGGGTTCGGAAACGATCTCCAGCAGGGGGACACCGGCCCTGTTCAGGTCCACTACACTGCCGCCCCCTTCGCCGTGGATGTTCTTACCCGCGTCCTCTTCCATATGGATTCGGGTGATACCGATGCGCCGGAGTTCGCCCTCCACCTCCACGTCCAGGTATCCCCCCTCGCAGATCGGCAGTTCGAACTGGCTGACCTGATACCCCTTCGGCAGATCCGGATAAAAATAGTTCTTGCGCGCAAATCGGCTGTAGGGGCGTATACGGCAGTGCATGGCAATACCCGTAAGAACCGCGTACTCGAGAACCCGGCGGTTGAGAACCGGCAGGACCCCCGGGTGGCCGAGACATACGGGGCAGGTCTGGGTATTCGGCTCCGCGCCGAAGGCCGTACTGCATCCGCAGAATATTTTCGTAGCGGTCGTAAGCTGGGCGTGGACTTCTAATCCGATTACGGCTTCCCACTTCATGACGCACCCTCCCCGCCCGCATCCGGCGCAGACCGACGGGGCAATCCGGCGGACCGCTCGTAGGCGTAGGCCGCCTTGAGAACCGTCTCCTCGTCAAACGGCCGTCCGAGCAATTGGAGCCCGATCGGAAGACCCGAATCGGTAAACCCGCAGGGAACCGATATGCCGGGCAGACCCGCCAGATTGGCAGGAATAGTCAGGATATCCGATAGATACATCTGCAACGGGTCGTCGCTCTTTTCGCCTATCCGGAACGCGGGCGTCGGGGCCGTGGGGGCCGCGATAAGATCGACCCCGGAAAAGGCCTCGTCGAAATCCTGCCGGATCAAGGTCCGGACCTGCTGGGCCTTCCGATAGTACGCGTCGTAGTACCCCGACGACAATGCATACGTGCCCAGCATGATCCGGCGTTTGACTTCGGGACCGAATCCCCGGGCCCGGCTTTTCCGATACATATCGTTCAGATCGCTCCCCTCGGCCCGGAGTCCGTAGTGAACGCCGTCGTAGCGGGCGAGATTCGAGGATGCCTCGCTGGTCGCGAGAATATAGTAGACGGCAACCGCGTACTCGGTGGTGGGCAGGGAAATTTCCTCCACCCGGGCGCCGGCCTCCGACAGGACGCGGATCGCCCCCCGGACGGCGCGTTCCACCTCCGGGTCCATGCCGGGGCGGAAATACTCCCGGGGAACGCCGATCCTGAGACCGTCCACGTCCTCGGTGAGCCCGTTTTCATAATCGGGTACCGGCCGGCGGGCGCACGTTGAATCCCGGGGGTCGTGTCCCGCCAGGGCGCCGAGGAGAATCGCCGTATCCCGGACATCTTTCGTGAGAGGACCGATCTGGTCCAGCGACGAGGCAAACGCTATCAGACCGTACCGGGAGATCCGCCCATAGGTCGGCTTCATGCCCACCACCCCGCAGAACGAGGCCGGCTGACGGATCGATCCCCCGGTATCGGACCCTACGGCGGCGAGACAACAGTCGGCGGCAACAGCGGCCGCCGACCCCCCACTGCTCCCGCCCGGAATACGATCCGTATCCCAGGGGTTTCTGCAGGGCCCGAAGGCCGAGTGCTCCGTGGAGGAGCCCATGGCGAACTCATCCAGGTTGGTCTTGCCGAGGAGCACCGCCCCCGCGGTATCGAACAACAGGTCCGAGACGGCCGCGTTATAGGGGGGGTGATATCGTTCAAGCATACGGGAACCGGCCGTCGTGGCAATGTCCCGAGTGCAAATATTGTCCTTCACGGCAAGGGGAACGCCGAGAAGCGAAGGAATATTCCCGGCGCCGGCCCTTTCCGCAAGAGCGGCATCGGCCCTCCGCGCGTCGTCGAGCGCCCGGTCGGCCGTTATGGCGATAAAGGCATTGAGCCGCGGGTTCTCCCGTTCGGCACGTTCCAGCACGGCCCGGGTGAGCTCCTCGGAAGAGACCTCGCGTTTCCGCAAGAGATCCCGCGCCTCCCAGATGGTTTTACTGTGCAACCCAGTCCTCCCTCGTTCCGGATATATTCCGGGTGTATTCTCAGCTGTTGATAACGACCGGCTCGAGACGGTCGAGCTGGGCCGCCTCACCCATCACGATGAGGGTATCGCCGGCTTCCAAGACCGTATCGTGGGTGGGGTTAAAAGCCATCCGACCGCCTTTCCGTTTGATGGCCACCACGATAACCCCATATTGCTGTCGTATCCCTGTTTCGGTGATAATTTTTCCCGCAAACGGCGACCCCGGCGCAACCGGCAATTCTTCCAGCTTGAGTTCCATATTATTGCTCTGGGTCGCCAGGTCGAGAAAATCCACTACCACCGGTTTGAGAATCGCGTGGGCAATCCGCGTCCCCCCGATGCGGTACGGCGAGACCACCTTCGTGGCCCCGGCCCGCATGAGTTTCGCTTCGGAACTCTCTTCCCCCGCCCGGGCCACGATCAACAGCTCCGGGTTTATGCTCCGGGCCGAAAGCACCACGAAAAGATTATCCGCGTCCGAAGAGAGAACGGAAACAAGGCCCCGGGCCCTCTCCACACCCGCCGACTCCAGGGCGGCGTCCTGGGTAGAGTCCCCGTGGATCCATAATACCGACTGCGGTAGATCCGCAAGGATCTTCTCGTCCCGCTCGACCACCACGTAGGGGACGTTGCACGCACCGAACTCCTCGGCGATTACCCTGCCCATTCTCCCGAAACCGCAAATAATATAATGGTTCTTGAGGCTTCCTATTCTCTTTTCCACTTTCCGCCTCCCCATGATTTTACGGAGTTCCCCCTCGAGCATGACCCGGGTGGCTTCCTTGACCGTAAACGCCACGGCCCCCACACCGAAAAACACGAGAACAACCGTGAAGATCCTCCCCGAAACGCTCAACGGGTGGACTTCGCCGTAGCCGACGGTCGTAAGGGTGATAACCGTCATGAAAAAAGCGTCGATAAACGGCCACCCCTCGATAACGCGGAAGCCCATCGTTCCGAACACAACGATCATCCCCACTACGGTCAGGGCCGTCGTCAGCCTGTGTCGTGCGGTCATCGTACCTCTAACCCGGTAATTTCATCAGTCGTCTACTGCTTACGTTAAACGCCCTGCGTTGACCCCGCGATGAAAAACGCCCCGGAGAAAAGCCTCCCCGGGGCGTTCGACGCGGTGATCGCACTGATCGCGCCGGGTGGTTTATGTGGTTTCCGGGGCCTGTTCCCCGGTCGGCTTATCCGAACCGTCCGTCTCCTCATCCGCGTCGGCGGGAACCGTTATAGCCACCGCCAGATCCGGTCGCTTTACGAAGGTATCGCGATACTGCTGAACGCCCGAACCCGCCGGCACCAACCGGCCCATGATAACGTTTTCTTTAAGCCCCCGGAGGGAATCGGTCATACCGGAGATCGCTGCCTCCGTGAGTACCCGGGTCGTCTCCTGGAACGATGCGGCGGAAATAAAGCTCTCCGTGGACAGCGACGCCTTCGTGATCCCCAAAAGGAGGGGCTTGCCTACGGCAGGACGACCGCCGTCGGCCACCGCTTCGTTGTTCGCCCGGAGGAACGTCGAGCGTTCCACCTGCTCGCCGGTAAGGAGCTTCGTGTCCCCCGGGTCTTCAATCCTGACCTTCCGCATCATCTGCCGAACGATGATCTCGATATGCTTGTCGTTGATAGCCACACCCTGGAGGCGATAGACCTTCTGGACCTCGTTGACAAGGTAACTCTGGAGTTCCTTCGGCCCCAGGATATCCAGGATGCTGTGCGGGTTGACGGCGCCGTCCATCAGGGCCTCGCCCGCGTGGATCCAATCGCCCGCGTGGACACTGATATGCTTGCCCTTCGGAATGAGGTATTCCCGGGTATCGCTGCCGCCCCTGACAATAACCCGGCGCATGCCCTTCACGAAGCCCCCGTACTCGACCACACCGTCGATTTCGCTGATAACAGCCTCTTCCTTGGGTTTCCGGGCCTCGAAGAGTTCCGCCACCCGGGGAAGACCACCCGTAATATCCTTGGTCTTACTCGTTTCCCGCGGGATCTTCGCCAGGATATCACCGGGATGAACCTCATCGTTTTTGTCGACGAGCAGATGGGCCCCGGCGGGCAGGAGGTACCGGGCCGGGGTATTCGTTCCCGGGACCTTCTGAGTCCTGTTGTTCTCGTCTTTGAGGGATATCCGGGGACGCATCTCCGCTGGATAATCGATCACGACTTTCCGCGAAAGACCGGTTACTTCGTCCACTTCCTCGCGGACCGTCACCCCTTCGTTGATATCGCCCAGTGCAATCCGGCCGCCGATCTCGGTAATGATGGGCATGGAATAGGGATCCCACTCAACGACACGCGTGCCGATCTTCACGTCGCCGCCGTCTTCCACCAGCAGACGGGCGCCGTAGACAACGGAATACTTCTCTTTCTCGCGGCCCTTGGCGTCGGTAATGGCGATACTGCCGTTACGGTTCATGACAACCAGACCGCCTTCGCGGTTTCGCACCGTGTTGAGATTGATATACTTCGCACGGCCTGAATGTTTGGCCACCAGGACGGTCTGCTCGGCAACCTTGGAGGCCGTTCCGCCGATATGGAAGGTCCGCATGGTAAGCTGAGTGCCCGGCTCACCGATGGACTGGGCCGCGATAATACCCACGGCCTCGCCCTGTTCCACGGTCTCGCCCCGGGCCAGATCGCGGCCGTAACACTTGACACAGATCCCGAATTCCGTCTGGCACGTAAGGCCGGACCGGATCTTCACCCGGTCCACCCCGGCTTCCATGATCTTCAAAGCGAGGTCGTCGTCTAATTCCGTGTTCCGTTTGACCAAGACCTCTTTCGTAATAGGATCGATCACGTCTTCCGCAACAACCCGTCCGAAGATGCGTTCGTCAAGGGGCTCAATAACCTCGCCGCCTTCAACGAGGGCCGTAACCTCCACGCCGTCTTTCGTGCCGCAGTCGTCCTCGGTAACGATAACGTCCTGAGCCACATCGACGAGCCGTCGGGTCAGATAGCCCGAATTGGCCGTTTTGAGGGCCGTATCCGCCAATCCTTTCCGGGCGCCGTGGGTGGAGATAAAATACTGGAGTGTGGTGAGACCCTCCCGGAAATTGGCCGTAATGGGGGTCTCGATAATCTCACCCGACGGCTTTGCCATCAGTCCCCGCATACCGGCCAGCTGGCGTATCTGGGCCGTCGAACCCCGGGCCCCGGAGTCGGCCATCATGAAAATACTGTTGAACGACCGCCGCCCGGCCAGTTCTTCTTCGCTGAGTTGTTCTCCGGCTTTGGCCCCGAGTCCTTTCATCATCTCTTCCGAGATCTTTTCCGTAACCTTGGCCCAGATATCGATGACCTTGTTATATCGCTCGCCGTTGGTGATAAGACCGTCGGCATACTGCCGTTCCACTTCACGGACTTCGTGCTCGGCCTCTTTGATAAACGTCCCTTTGGACGACGGAATGTGCATATCGTCGATACAGATGGAGATCCCGGACCGGGTCGCATACTCGAACCCGAACCGTTCCAGGTTATCGAGCAGGACCACCGTGGCCCGCCTGCCGGCGAACTTGTGGCACATGTCCACAAGCCGGGCGAGTTCCTTTTTCGTCATCGCCCGGTTGGCGGTGTCGAAGGGGAGTTCCGGCGGAAGGACCTCCGAAAAGAGGACGCGCCCCACCGTCGTCTCTTTGATGACACCCTCTATCTTCACCTTGATTTTTGCGTGAAGTTCGACCACACCGGCGTCGAAGGCGATACGTACCTCGGCCGGATCGGCGAAAATTTTGTTCTCGCCCCGGCACCCGGACCGCTCCTTGGTGAGGTAGTACATCCCCAGAACCATGTCCTGTGTGGGCACATCGATGGGCTTGCCGTTTGCCGGCGACAGGATATTGCCCACCGACATCATGAGCACGCGGGCCTCGATCTGGGCTTCAATACTCAACGGCACATGGACGGCCATCTGATCACCGTCGAAATCCGCGTTAAACGCCGTACAGACCAGGGGATGGAGGCGAATGGCCTTGCCTTCGACCAGGATCGGGTCAAAGGCCTGAATGCCCAACCGGTGGAGCGTGGGCGCGCGGTTCAGGAGTACCGGGTGTTCCTTGATCACTTCGTCCAGGGCATCCCAGACCTCCGATCCGCCCCGTTCAACGATCCGTTTGGCGGCCTTGATGGTCGTGGCAAACCCCTGTTCTTCCAGCCGGTTAAAGACAAAAGGCTTGAAGAGTTCAAGGGCCATGGTCTTCGGAAGCCCGCATTGGTGGAGCTTCAGCTCCGGGCCCACCACGATCACCGAACGGCCCGAATAGTCAACCCGTTTACCGAGCAGGTTCTGCCGGAAACGCCCCTGTTTGCCTTTGATCATGTCCGAAAGCGACTTGAGCGGGCGTTTCGTTGTGGCCTTCAGGACCTTCGAACGCCGCCCGTTGTCGAAGAGACTGTCCACCGCTTCCTGGAGCATGCGTTTTTCGTTGCGGATGATGACGCTCGGCGCCTTGAGGTCCATGAGCCTTTTGAGCCTGTTGTTACGGTTGATGACCCGGCGGTAGAGGTCGTTGAGGTCACTGGTGGCGAACCGCCCCCCCTCAAGGGGCACCAGCGGACGAAGGTCCGGCGGCAGGACGGGGACCACATCCAAAACCATCCACTCGGGTTTATTGCCCGATTTCCTGAATGCCTCCACAACCTTGAGGCGTTTCGTAAGTTTGCGTTTCACGCCGATGGAGGTGGCCTCCCGGATCTTCGTTCTGAGTTCCGTGGTCAATCCCTCCACGTCCACTTCCCGGAGAAGTTCCCGTATGGCCTCCGCACCCATCCCCGCCTTGAACTGGTCGCCGTACTCCTGCCGGGCCTTGCTGTACTGTTCCTCCGAAAGGAGTTCTTTGTCCTTCAGCGGCGTATCACCCGGGTCCGTGACGATGAAATTTTCGAAGTACAGGACCTTTTCGAGTTGACGCATGGTCATGTCCAGAAGCGTGCCGATCCGGCTGGGAACACCCTTGAGAAACCAGATATGGGCAACCGGGGTCGCAAGCTCAATATGTCCCGTCCGCTCCCGCCGGACCTTTGACTGAATGACTTCAACACCGCATTTATCACAGACCACGCCTCGGTGTTTCATTCGTTTGTACTTACCGCAGAGACACTCCCAGTCTTTTACCGGCCCGAAGATCTTTGCACAGAAGAGGCCGTCCCGTTCGGGTTTGAACGTGCGGTAGTTGATCGTCTCGGGCTTTTTCACTTCCCCGTACGACATGGCGCGAATCGTCTCCGGAGAGGCGAGACGGATGCGTATGGCCCCGAAATCCGTTGGATTTTTAGGCTTTTCAAATAAAGAATAGACGTCTTCCGCCACGATTAAACTCCTCCCTTTGGTTTCGAGTCCAGGAGTTCCACGTCCAGGCACAGGGCCTGCAATTCCTTGATCAGGACGTGGAACGATTCCGGGATTCCGGGTTCCAGGTTTACCTCACCCTTAACGATGGCCTCGTAGATCCGCGAACGCCCCGTGACGTCATCACTCTTGACGGTGAGAAACTCCTGGAGCGTATTGGCCGCGCCGTAGGCCTCCAAGGCCCACACTTCCATCTCACCGAGACGCTGGCCGCCGAACTGGGCCTTACCGCCCAAGGGCTGCTGCGTCACCAGCGAGTAGGGGCCGATGGAACGGGCGTGGATCTTGTCGTCCACCAGGTGGTGGAGCTTGAGCATATACATCTGCCCCACCGTCGTCGGTCGCTCGAACGGCTCACCGGTCCTGCCGTCAATCAGGGTGATCTGTCCGGACGTGGGAAGATTCGCCTCCGCCAGCAGGGATCTGATGTCCTTTTCCTTGGCCCCCTCGAAGACCGGCGTGGCAACGTGGAGCCCCAAGGCCTTCGCCGCCCAGCCGAGATGGGTTTCCAGAATTTGTCCTACGTTCATTCGGGAGGGCACGCCCAGGGGGTTCAATACCACGTCCACCGGCGTGCCGTCGGGCAGAAAGGGCATGTCTTCGATCGGCATCACCGTGGAAACAACGCCCTTATTGCCGTGCCGGCCCGCCATCTTGTCACCCACCTGGATCTTCCGTTTCATGGCGATATAGACCCGCACGAGCTTGAACACCCCCGGAGAGAGGTCGTCGCCCTTGCGGATCTGGGCGATCTTGCCCGAATAGACGGTCTCAAGCTGGCGAATATACTCTTCCGCCCCTTCGTTGACCTTGAACACCTCTTCCTGGAGGGCTTCGTCCGCCAGCTGAACGCGGAGAATCATATTGTCGGGAAGGCTGTCGACGTGCTCACGTGTGAGCTGTTTGCCCGCCTCGCAGATAACCTCTTTCGTCCTGAGATTCTTCACGTCGGCGGCGATCGTCTCGCCCGTCATCATATCCCTGATACGGCGGAATTTCTCTTCACGCACAATCCGGGTTTCCTCGTCCAGATCCCGCTGGAGCCCTTCGATCTCCTCTTCCTCGATACGTTTTGTGCGGTCGTCTTTTTCAACGCCCTTGCGGGAGAATACCCGCACGCCGATCACCGTCCCCTCGATCCCCGGCGGAACGTACAGGCAGTTTTCCCGGACCTCCTCGGCCTTTTCGCCGAAGATTGCCCGAAGCAGACGTTCTTCCGGCGTGAGTTGAGTCTCCCCCTTCGGGGTTACCTTGCCCACCAGGATATCGCCCGGTTTCACCTCCGCGCCCATACGGATAATGCCGCTTTCGTCCAAGTTCCTCAGGGCCTCTTCCGAGACGTTGGGGATGTCCCGGGTGATTTCTTCCCGGCCGAGCTTGGTCTCCCGGGCCTCGATTTCAAATTCCTCGATATGAATCGACGTAAACACGTCCTCTTTAACCAGACGCTCGCTCAAAAGAATGGCGTCCTCAAAGTTATAGCCGCCCCAGGGCATGAACGCCACGAGGACGTTTTTCCCGAGGGCCAGCTCACCGAGTTCCGTACTGGGACCGTCGGCTATCACCTGCCCCTGCGCCACACGGTCGCCCACGTTGACGATGGGCTTCTGATTCACGCAGGTGTTCTGGTTTGAACGGTAGAACTTGACCAGATTGTAGATATCGACGCCCCCGTTATTGTCGGCCCGAATAACGATCCGCGAGGCGTCCACGCTCTCGACGGTCCCTTCCCGCTCCGCCAGGACGACCACCCCGGAATCCATGGCCGCCCGATGTTCCATACCCGTGCCCACCACGGGTGCCTCCGACTGGAGCAGGGGAACCGCCTGACGCTGCATGTTCGACCCCATGAGGGCACGGTTCGCGTCATCGTTTTCCAGAAACGGGATCAAGGCCGTGGGG
>CAYYSS010000026.1:0-16149 GCA_964474325.1 uncultured Nitrospirota bacterium | reverse complement strand
GACCAGGGTTCTTTCGAAGATACGGCTTACGACCCTCGATCCCGGCGTACGCCACGGCGCGGTCTTTCTCGAGACCGGTTTCAGCCCGGCCGCGCCGACGAAGACGCCCGTCCGGGCCGTTCTGGAAACCACCGACGGTTTCTCCCCGGTCGCTCTGTGCGAGCCGCCCCCCGACCAGACGGCCGAACGCGCGGTCTGCCCCGGGTATACCACGGGACAGGTGAATCTCGAGTTCCGTTTCACGAGGGATCTGCCGGCCTCCTCGTCGGTGGACGTGGCCGTGGTCTACGACGACGGCACGGGGGAGCACACCCTGACCGCCTCGTATAACCTCCCGCCCGCCGACGCCTGCGGCGGCGGAAGCGGAACCCTGGACGATGACGACACGGCCTTCCTCGATCTCAGCCGGGTCCGTGCGTCCGGGGACGTGCTGAACGGCGTTATCTTCGGGGCAAAGGCGTTGACGGCCACGCTGAACGTCGTCGATATCACCGTCGCCTTCGGCGGCGGCGGGGATCTCAAGGAGATACGTGACGGGGCCGGAAAAATTTGCAGCAAGGCGGGTACTTCTCCGGCGTCGTGCAGTCCGGCGCTTGCGGTCGAAAAGACGCCGGTCAATCTCGGGCTCGGGCTCGGGGGGCCGGGAAGCGACGGCACGATCGACCTCGGGCCCCTGGTCAGCACCTGCAGTATCGCGTGGACCGATAAGGACGGCCGGAAAACCCTGTCGAATACCTGCGGGATCCGGTACGTCCTCAATACCCTGCTCGGTCTTCAGTTTCTTACCACGAGCGGCGAATACTCCGGTTCGGCGCCCCTGGCCCACGACGGCGTCGTCTACCGGGCGACCTACGAACCTCCCTACTACCTCGGCCACCTCCGGGCCTACGACGTTACGGACGGAAGCACCGTGTGGGGAGGCGACGAGGAGAGCGGAGATGCGGCTTCCCGTATGCCGCCTGCGAACAAAAGAAGGATTTTCACAAACCTTCCGGGGAAGAACGAAGTGCTGAACTTCGTCAAAGCGAACGCGGGCGACCTGGCGGCCGCGATGGATCCCGAGGGGACGCTCGGAACCGGCGGCACGGGACGGCTCATACAGACGGTCCGGGGGAGGGCGGAGGTCTCGGAGATCAGGCCGAACGGAAACGGCGACGACGGCCGGCGGAAGCTCAAGGCCATGCGGCTTTCCAACATGGCCCTCGTCGGGTATTCGGAATCGATCCCCGGGCAGGAGACCCGGGATCGCTACATCTTTATCGGCGGCGACGACGGCATGCTCCACGCCTTCAACGCGGGATCGTACGCAGGGACGGAGAAACGCACCGACTCCCGGGGCAACGACTATGAAGTAAAGGTCTACAGGCACGGGACGGACAAATCCGGTGTCGAGACCTGGGCCTATATCCCCGGGCACCTGCTTTCCCGGCTTAAGGATCAGCCGATCTACGGCGACCCCACGGGTACGCCGGCCGTCACGGTGGACGGCTCTCCCACCGTGGCCGAGGTGTTTATCGATAAGGAATGCTATATCGCCGGTTCCTGCGACGGCCGACGGGAGTGGCGGACCGTGGTCGTGGGATCCGCCCGGGCGATCGGCGCGGCTCTCGGCGGCACGGGGGGTGAGGGGCTGCTCTTCGCCCTGGATATCACCGACGTGGAACGCCCGGTTCTCATGTGGGAGACCCCACTTGCGGCGAGGAACGCGGGGCGCTTCCGCCAGGCCGCCATCGGCCTCATCGACAAGGGTGTGGACCGCCCCTACTGGGTCTTCGGGACGGCGAATTTCGGCGTAAAGGAGGATGTCGCCGGTTCCCCCGGTGAAAGCGCCTACGGGGTGAAGGCCTTCGCCCTGGATCTCGAAACCGGCGCCGTGGTCTGGGACAGGACGTTTCAGTACGACGATCCGGACACGATGAAGATCAACCCGGCGCCGGCGGGTCCCTCGCTCATAAGCGATACGCAGCGCCTCGCCGTCCGTCACGTAGTCTTCGGCGACTACCAGGGGCGGCTCTGGATTCTCGACGCCGAAACGGGTGACCCCCGGTTCGGAAATCCTGCGAAGGATTTCGGCCCGGACGAACCCATCGGCGCGGGTATCGGCGTCTTCAATAACCCCGGCATCTACGCGACGCCGATCATCGCCGTGGGAACCGGCGGTCTCGATACGGCGCCGGCCGACGGCTCCTACCATCTCTACCTTCTCGGATTGGACAGGACAGCGGGAACACTCTCTCTGCTGTCAACCTATTCCATGCAGTCACCCGGCGAGAAGATCTGGGCCACTCCCACCTTCGATTGCAAAGGCAATATCTATTTCGGGACGACCATCGGCGCCTACAGTTACGAACTGCCCCACAACGACAAGAACGCGAACGCCGAGGGAAGGGTTGTCAAGATCTCGTTTAACGACTACGCGAAGAACGAGACGCCCAAGAGCGTTTCGACCGTGGATACGGGCAAGGGTGGCGGCGTGGTGGGCGACGTCAGTATCAGCGACGGGCACGGCTACGTAAGCACATCAACGGGCAAGGTCATTCAGATCGGAACGAGTGACACATTCGAAAACACGGCGGAGGCCGCCCGGTCGCATCTTCAGATCTTCCGCGTAAAGGGCATCAAGAGGCGGTAGACACGATGAACGCTTTCCTGTACCTCGCGATTACCACGGGCCGGATCCCCGAAGGCCGTCGTTGCCGCGAAAGCGGGAATCCATACCGGTTTCCGATCAACTCTTCACAAACCCCGGTCCGGCGGCGTAACGGCCGGAATACCCGATCACCCGGCGTTACGTTGATCGAACTCATCACGGTGGTCGCCATCGTGGGGATTCTCCTTGCGGTCGCGGCCCCGGCGTTCAACGGGATGATCAGGGAAGAACGGAGTCTCAAGGAGTTTTATCGCATCGCCGAATCGGTCAAGGCTTCCGTGGAGGATGCGGCCCGCATGGGGGGCGTGCGCTACGACGAAACCGATAACCGCATGGTCCCACGGAAGGCCTTCATCGTCGCCGATACGGGCGCGGGCGCCGTCGAGACATGGCTCTGGAACGATTGCGACCGGGACGGGGTGTCGGAGACGGACAAGAACTGTGCCGGCGGCATCGAAGCGGAGCTTGAAAAGATATCGACTTATTCCTTCGGACGGGGAATCCGATTCGGTATCGGGGCGGGCAACGGAACCCCCACGAAAAGCGCCTGTCGCAACACGGACGCGATCGGCGCCGGGGCGAAAACCACGGGGGTGTCCGTCGGTTCTCATCAGGTCGTCGAACCCTGTAACGGAACGGACCGGCCCTGCCTCAGGCTCGATGCCTGGGGCTTCGCCGACAGCCCCGTCACGGGGATCGGACTTTACCTTACAAACGGCGAACAGCGTTACGCGCTGCGGGTAAACCCTGCAGGTATTACGACCATGTGCCGCTGGGCGCCGGAGAAAGACAAGTGGCAGGCGATCCACTGAGAATGATCCCCTGTCGAAAGGGTCGCCGGGGGAAGCGGGGATCCGTGATGGGAATGTCCCGCTTCATGGGACGGTGGGGAGTGACGGCACTGCTCCTTTCCGTCCTGGTTGCGGGCTGTTCACGGGACCCGGCGGAAACCGGACGCGTGCTCGGCTACGCCCCGCCTGCCGGGGAGATGGGGACCGGAACCATTCGGCGGGACCCGGGACTCCTTGAAATCTATCCGGACCGCCCGCGGACGTCCGATACGGTCCACGCGGTTCTCACGATCGTGCCCGCGGCGGGGGTACGCTACGCCTGGTACGTAAACGACCGGGCCGTCCCCGGGGAGAACTCCCTCACCCTGGGACCCGGGATTGTCGAACGGGGGGACCGGCTCCGGGTGGAGGCGGAAACCGGAGGGATCCGTTATGTTTCGACCACCGTGACCGTGGGAAATACCCCGCCGCGGGTGACAGCAGGCGGAATCGAACGTGAGGAGGACGAGGGCGGAGTACGGATCCGGGCCCGGTGCAGGGGAAAGGACCCCGACGGCGATCCGGTATCCTTCCGCTACCTCTGGTACGTAAACGGCGAGCCGCGCGAAGCCGCCGAAGACGAGTTGTTTCTTTCCCCGGACGAGACGCGGGCCGCGATCGAACTCACCGTCATTCCCTCCGACGGCACAAACGACGGCGAACCCTACCGTCTCCGGGCCGGCCGGGCCAACAGCCCACCCGAGGTGGCGCTGCAACTCCGGGATGTCCGCGTGCTCGACGGCGTTGTCACGGCCCGCGTCGCCGCCCGTGATCCCGAGGGGAAAGTACTGACCTATGAACTTGAAGGCGACGGCCCCGGGATCTTTCTCGACCGGGAAACCGGGTATTTGCGATACGAGCCGGACGTGGCCGGGACGGTCAAAACGGTCCGTGTGAACGTGCGGGACCCGGACGGGTCCTATACCGCGGTCGAGTTCCCGATCGAATATGCGACGGGCCGGGCCGCGTTGGTGCAGGGAGGAAAACAACCATGAAAACGAGGGAAACGAGGACAGGGGAACAGTACCCCATCGCCGCGCATGTTCCGGGGACCGGACGGATGGGGTTTACGCTCGTGGAACTCCTTGTGGTGGTGGCGATTCTCGGGATTCTCGCCGCAATAGGCGTGCCGATCTACAGCGGTTACCAGCGAAGCGCGGTGCATTCCGAGGCGAAATCCAACCTGGAGATGATTGGTCTCTACGCGGACCGGAATTACGTAAAGACGATTCCGAGCGTCTACGGGCCGCCGGGAAAGAAGTTCACCCAGAACACCGGGACCACGGAGATCTCGGACCTTTATAAAGGGATCGAGTTTTCCACGGATATCCGCTACGAGTACGTCCTCGAAATCGGCGCCGGGGGAACCAGCTACACGGCCACGGCCACGGGAAAGAAACCTCCGGCCGCAGGCGGCCCGGTGTTTATGATCAACGAAAAAGGGGAGCGCGAGATCCAGGGAGGAGGGACCTGGTAGGAGAGGGCGCAGGCAAGGATCAATACCCTCTTGTCAGCCACGGTTGAACACGGATAGCCGCAGACAACGGCCGGGAAAAGCCGTCGGCCCGTCTTCGCCGAAGGCTGCGCCGAGGCACGCAGTCGGCGGTCGGCGGTTGAAAATCGTAAAAATTATCAATCGTTAATCGTAAATCTCCCCGGCCCCTCGTCCATAGCCTCTCGCCTTTAGCCCATCCTTACGCCATGTTGCGGATTTTTCTGAGGCCGCTGGCCCCGTATTTCATGTAACTGCAAGGTCTCCCCGGCCCCTTGCCCATAGCCGATCGCCCATCCTTTCCCCCCCATCGCTCCTTTTGCCCATCGCCTGTCCTTGAACGTACGCCGAACAATTCCTTACAATATACAAGTAAGGAACATGTTTGTCCGGGAGGCCGCGTGTGACGACAGCCAAGATTACCTCAAAGGGTCAGATTACAATACCGAAGAAAGTCCGCGATGCTTTGGGGCTTTCTCAAGGGGAGGAGATCGAATTTATCCGGAAAGGTGCGGGGTACTCCATACGACGGGTTCCCAAATCGTCGGTTTTCGAGAAGTGGGCCGGATATCTCGGGGGAAACCGGCGTCGGACCGACGAGGTGATCAAGGAACTGCGCGACGGTGATAACGGCGATTGATACAAACGTACTTCTGGATGTTCTTCTCGGCGACGAGACGTTCGCGCAACGCTCCATTCACCTTCTTGAGAAACAGCGAAAACGGGGAAAACTGATCATCTGCGAAGTAGTCTACGCGGAACTGGCGGCCCAGTTTTCCGTTGAAAAAGATCTGAACGCCTTTGTCGGGGAAACCGGGATCCGCCTCGTCCATTCGCGGGTTGAGACCCTTTTTCAGGCCGGACACCTGTGGCGGGAGTTTCTGAAAAGCAATAAACAGGGACAGTCCCATTGCGAAACATGTGGCGCCCCGTTGCCGAAACGAAGGCGCGTTCTCGCCGATTTCCTGATAGGCGCCCACGCCCTGAACCGCGCCGATCTCCTCCTTTCCCGGGACCGGGGGTTTTACCGGCGTTATTTCAAGTCGTTAAGAGTACTGGAATGAGAACTCAAGGTGGGATTTCCGACTGCTGATACAGCCACGAATTTGCACGAACAGGGCACGATTCGGCGGACGTTAGAAGGGAAAAGAGAGAAGGGAGAAGTGAACGGCCGGGAAAAGAAGCTGGACGAAGAACGGTTTTCTTATTTCCCCGGGTAGCGAAAGATAGGTATCGTGGTATATATATTCCGACGGTCGGCGCTATTTGCAGAAATACTCATCGACAGATAAAATAATTAAATAACAACCACTTACGCCAGCCACGCATAAATTCTCAGCAATGGCACGCATATTGCTTTCCATACAGCGTCCACGCGGCTGATCGAAATTATGAAAAAGACCGGGCAACGGATGCAGGGGGTAGAAGATGAAGGTTGTTTCAGGGAATAGGTCGGGTTTTTCGCTCGTTGAGGTAATGATCTCCCTCCTCGTGCTGATGATCGGCATGCTGTCGCTCGGTCCCTTGCTTATTTCATCCGAAAAGATACGGAGCTCGACCGATAACCAGACGCTTGTACGCAACACCGCCGCCCGGGCCATCGACGAGGCTATGGCCACGGGTTTCACGTCCCTGGGTCCAAGAAGCGGTACGGAAATGCCGAACCAGCCCCTTGGCATTCAGAGCGCAACTTATACGGTGGACACCCCGGGACAGTACATTCGATCCATCACCGTGGATGTGGTCGACTCGAACGGTACGGCATACAACGATGGGGAAAACCCGGTTTACCGGCTTGTCAGCTACAGGGCGGCGGATTGATGAGCATAAACAACGGCGTGGGCGGATTATCGCCGGCACGGGCCGGGCAACGGGTTTCGAACGTAGTGGAGCGCAAGGTTCGGACCCCGGCGTGGCGTACCGGCGGCTTTTCCATGGTGGAACTCCTTGTCGCCATGGGCGTTTTTCTTATCATCCTCGCGTTCAGTTATCCTGTCTTCACCGCCACTGGTCGGCAGGAACGGATGGCGGCCATGGGAACGCAGCTCTCGACCCGGGGGGAACGCGTCGTGGAGTTCATTGCGTCGAGACTGGCCTTCACCGGTCTTTCGATCCCGGCACAGGACGACGTCGCCACACCGCTTCCGGGACCATGCGCGACCAATCCCGGCGTCGGGATCAAGGCAGCCATCGACCTCGTTTCCGCCGGAAATCCCTACGACGAACTTGCGTTTCGTTTCGCGCGGGAGGCGTCGCCCATGCTGGTGCTCGACAGCAATGCGGCGCCGGGGTCGGGATCGGTGACCATCGCTACATACCGAACTCTCGATACGACGTCTCTTGCGGAAATCGGTCCATCCGGCACAAAACCCGCCCGGCATCTCATTACCTTCGATCTTTCCGACGATATATATTCGGTGACTTCCGTCGCGGGTGCCAATCCCTGGACGCTTAGCTTGGGAACGACTCTTTCCGGAGCGATTCCGAAAGGTTCGCCCGTACTCGTTGTGCGTCAGGAAGGATTCCGGGTTTCCGGCGACGGAAACGACCTTCAGCTCGTATCGTTGGCGGAAGATTGCTCCGAGCGCCTTACCGTCCTTGACGGCAATACCGAGGCCCTGCAGTTTCAATTTATCGACAAGGACGGGGTGATTCAGGAAACGGTGGCGGACCCGGCCGACGTACGGGCCGTGATTGTTTCACTTCTTATCCGGTCGACACTCCCGGATCCGGACTACACAGACCCGAACGACAGTTACGTTGTGGGCATATCGGGCGGTATCACGCGGACGCTTCAGACGAGTCCGGTCAATGAAAAGAAGTATTACCGGCGTCTTTTTACGCGCATAGTGGAGGTACGGAACATTGCTTACTAGCGGACACGATCACGGAAAAATCCAGGAGGTGCGGGTATGTCCTTTGAACGGCGGTCGGGCGACACGCCTCGCGGAGGGCGCCAGGGGCATTGCCCTCGTAGCCGCGCTCGGAATGGTCGCCGTACTCCTCCTGCTCGCGGTCGCCTTAAGCAGCCGCATCATATCCTACAGCCGGTCGGCGGGATACTCCGCGGGAAAGACCGCGGAATACTACGCATCCGTGTCGGGCGTCGAGATGGCCCGGGAGTACCTGGGCAGAACCTATACCACGGCGGGCTTCAGCGCGACGCATCCGTCGAAACCCGTATCTTCGGGGCCGTATAACGACGGCGGGGACAATTACCTGAGTTTCTACCTTGACAAGGACGGCGATTCGGCGACGCGGTCGTGCAGCCCCTTGACGGGCACCGCGATCGAGGAAAACTATTACCGCCCCCTCGGGGTCGCAGGCTCAACCGTTAACCCCCTCATCTACGACGAGGGCGGAGCGCCGTTTCCCACGACACTGAACAACGTGCCCTTTCAGGTCTTCATTAAGGACGACCGGGACGAGGCCGTCGATGTGGACGGCGACGGCAATCCCGATTGTTCCGACTATGAAACGGACAATAACGGTCAGGTATGGTTGATGGCCCAGGCGACCGGTGCGGCGCGAACGGTTACGCTGGAAGGCATGGCCACCTACGGCGGCGGTCGGGTGAAGATGTCGGACCACGGCAACTACCGAGCCGATTGGTGGAGTTCGGGGGCCGAAAAGCAATCAGCGATCGCAACACTTGCTGTAACGACGACGTACTGATCCGGCACGAACGGTCGGCGGAACGTGTTTTTTTTGAGGAGGACGATGATGACACACGTAAACGGCATTAGGTTCACGATGATCGTGGCCATGCTGGCCGCGGCGCTGAGCATGCTCGCCGGGACGGCCGGCGCCGATATGAAGGATTTCAAGGCAGGCTCCCTGATCATACCGATGGACCCCTGCTGGCAACCGAACAACGACCCGGCCGTCACCTACGGGCTCAATATCACGGCCGGCGGAATCTCCGTTCGGACAACAAGGCCCGCAGGGTGCGATACCACGATTGACGACCAGGGCATCTTTCACGCCTACGGCCTCGTCTACGACCTGATGCAGAACGTGCCTGTCTATTGGATTATCGGCGACAAGATTATCCGGCATCCGGATTACGACGGCACCACGAACAAACAATGTCTGCAGAAGGGCTCCAGCTATTCGTCACCGACGTGGGTCGACGAAAACGCCGATAAGTCCAACTGCGAGCAGAGCCAGCACGTAGCGGACTTTTCCGTTACGAACGGCTCGGGCGGCGCGGTGGCCGAGATTTACCATAACGGGGGCATTATCGGTTCCACGGGCGCGACGGTGGAATACGCCGGCGGGCCGTTTATCGTGGCGAGAGAGGACCTGACGCCGACGGTATGGACCCTCATCAATCAATATCAGCACGCGAAAATACACGTGGTCGCCGTGCAGTTTTCCGCCAACTGGGATAAAATTCTCGAAGGGCGTCCTCCGAAGATCGCCGTGCTCGAGGACGCGGGCGGGTCGACGGTGCAGATCCTGCGCGACTATCTGAAAGCCGGCGGTCTCGGAACCCGCATTGGATCAAACCCCTTGCTGTCGGGTGTGTTCAAAACCGTCACGGCGGACGACGTTATCAATGGAGGCGTGCTTGACGGCGAAGACTTTCAGCTCATGTGGGCGCCGCACTGGGATATCGAAAAGGAACTGGCGGATCCGGCCGATCGGGACAAGATCGTTGCCAAGATCCGAAACTTCCTCGAACAGGGGAACGCGGGGTTTTACGAATGCGCGTCCATTGAGTCCTGGGAATCGTCGGAGGACCGGGAGAAGGCGGGGCAGTTTCTCGCTCTCGGGGTCAGCGGCGGTGGATTTCTTACCGACCTTAGTTACGCCACCCCGAGGATCGAAACCGACGGCGGCACCATGGACGAAACAAAGATGGTTTTCGAAGATCCGGATAACTTTCTCGCCCAGTGCGCCGGGTGGGTTTACATGTCCACGGGCGGGCACGTACACAATTTCCGGCCCCACGAAGATCCCGTGCCGGACAACGAGTTCAATTCCACGGTGACCCGTTTCATTCACGATGTGGACGACTCCGTCATTACCGGGTACACCGGCGACGGCTACTCCTACTACGCCGCGGGGCGTATCAACGGCGTGGACAACCAGGGCTACGTCTCCTATCTCGCGGGGCATCGTTACATCCAGTGCACGAACGCAAACATCGACACGCCGCCG
This sequence comes from uncultured Nitrospirota bacterium, assembly GCA_964474325.1. Lineage (GTDB taxonomy): Bacteria > Nitrospirota > Thermodesulfovibrionia > SZUA-242 > CAYYSS01 > CAYYSS01. Next base: position 6,011 of record CAYYSS010000026.1, on the reverse strand, counting down.
GAACGCCTCCTGGCGTTTCAATTCGGCGGAGCGGTTCCGAACCCGGCGCCGGATGAGATCATAGGCGTCGAGGTCGTGCATGACAAGTGCACCCAGGGCGTGGACTGCCCGAAGGCCTCGTTCGATATGCTTACCCGGGCGGACACCGACGACGGCGTTCCCGACGGAGACGCCTACGTTTCCGTCGATTTGGATGCAACGACCTTTGATGATGTCAGTCACAGGCTCGACAACATTATTATCCGCAACCAGGATGCGGCGAACACGACCTCTGTAAGTGCCGTAATTGTCACGTTTCCCAACAACGGCCCCCTTACGCAACTCGACACCATGCTTGACCTGAGCAGTCCTTCCACCCCTGTTGTCGTGTGCGACCCCATGTCGCCCTCTCCGGCCTTGTGTCCCCCGGGCGCCGGTGCGTCGGCGGCGGTATTCAAGGAACTTGCGTTCGTCTTTGAGGAAGACATTACGTCAGAACCAGGAAATTCCTTATGGTTTCAATTCAGTCGAGACAACTGGGCCGGGAAGCTAGGTTTCTCCTATGATGTAGACACGGCCACGGTAGACAGCGTATGGACCGACGCGGCCGGCATTTTCACCCTGGATCTTTCGATGCTGTCGTACGATCCGGCGACTTTCACCTTCTCGGGCATCAGGATCGTCACGACGGACCCGGCAAATCCCCATGATCTCGACCACATCGAGGAATGGAACGGGCATCCAGCGGCCATTCGCGACGGGTTTCAAGTCGCCGAGGTGCTGGACGTTACGTCCGGGACCGCGATCTGCAGTCCGCCAATGAGCTGGGCGTGGCCGGGAGGCGCCTGGAGCCGGTGTCCGGATATTATACCGGTGGAGCAGAAACTCCAGTTCGAGTTTGAGAAAGACCTGCCGAAAAATTCTGACATTGTCATCGATATTACGTACACCAACGGCGGCGTGACCAATACGGTGACGAACGTGTTCCGTGCCCGGGGCGGGCCGGGGCAGAAAACGGACGACGGGTACATGTACGTCGACACTAGGGACGCCAACTACGGCGGGAAGAAACTCCAGAACGTGAAAATCGGCACGGTGGATCCCTGGAGTTGGGCGGAAATCACGAAAATCGTAGTCAGCTTCGACGGAGGCAAAAAGCTCAAGAAGATCAAAGAGCAGAACAACGGCGACACCCTTTGTGACAACAAAGACCCCTCACCTTATTCATGTTCCGCACCTTATAAGGACGTTGCGTCTCTGAACCTCGGCTGGATGTGGGTCTCACAACTCAACCTTCCGATTCAGGGGGCGGTGACCGGAGGCGGAACCACGTTCAATCTGGATCTCGGTCCCCTTGTGAGTGACTGTACCCTCGACTGGGGCAAGTCCAACACCTGTGGGATCAGGTATGTTCTGAACACTATGCTCGGACTCCAGTTTTACGTCAACAAGAACGAGTACGCCGGCGCCTCGCCCCTCGTGAAGAACAATATCCAGTGTGAGGACGAGACGGCGCTCTGCAAAGACGCCCCGGAGAACTGTTGCGGCGTGGTGTACAAACCGACCTATCAACCGGGGTACGATCTCGGTCATTTGCGGGCGTATAACGTAAAAACGGGCAAAAACCAGTGGAGTTCCGATCCGGATCCCGACGTGGGTGATGCGGCACAGAAGATGCCCCTGGCGACGGCCCGGACGATCTTTACGAACGTGCCCGGCCAGAACACGAAGCTTACCTTCGTAGCCGGCGATCCCACGTTGCGGTCGTACATGGACCCGAGCGGAACCATGACTTCCGCCGAGGTGGATGCGGTAATCAACCTTGTGCGCGGAAGAATCGGGGTCTCCGCCGCGAATCCCATGGGGACGGCCGATCAGGGCAAGAAGAAACTCCGCGGCCTCCGGTACTCGACCCCCGGGATTGTCGGCTACTCAGACACGATTCCCGGGCAGGAAACCCGCGACCGGACCGTCGTGGTAGGCGCCGACGACGGAATGCTCCACGCCTTCTACGCCGGCTCGTACCTGGCTACGGTGACGCGACAGGACGCTGGCGGGAATACCTATAACGTGAAGATCTACGACGCGGGCGGCTACGCCGACGGCGGAAAGGAACTATGGGCCTACATCCCCGGATCGTTGCTTCCGTATCTCAAGGACCAGAATAGTTACAGCGATCCGAACGCTTCTCCCGCGGTCGCCGTGGATGGTTCGCCGACTATCGCGGATGTCTTCATCGATGCAGCCTGCTACCTTCCACCGGCGAAGACATGCAGCGGCCGTAATACCTGGAGAACGGTCGTGACGGGCGCCGCCCGTTCGATAGACGGGTCGGGTACCGGGCCCGGCGGGACGGGAACCATCTTCGCCCTGGACGTTACGGACATTTCGAACCCGATCCCGATGTGGGAAAGCAATATGGAAAGCTACAATGCCGGCCGCTTCAAGAGGCTCGCAATCGCCCAGGTCGAATTCGGCACCAAGCGGCCGTACTGGGCCTTCGGCGTTTCGAATTTTGCGAACCTTGAGGACGACGGCACCGGAAACATGGTCTACGGCGTGAAAGCGTTTGCGTTGAATCTTGCGACAGGGGAGGTGCAATGGGAGAAAACGTTCCCCTACTCGGGGTCGGCCGCCTCGATCGATCCCGCCCCGGCGGGGCCTGCGATCATCGGCGACCCCACGTCACGCATCGGACGTTTCCTTGTGTTCGGCGATTTCGGGGGTACGTTGCGAATCCTGAAGGTGGCTGATGGAAGCTCCGTGACGAGTTTCAGTACGGGAAACGGCGCAGACGAGCCGATCGGCGCGGGCGTAAGCGTATTTTACGATCCGGACGTCAACAAGAACCCGATCATCGCCTTCGGCACCGGTGGTTCCGACAGCGCTCCCACGAACGTAACGTACCACGTATTTGCAAAGGAATTCGATCTTGCCAGCAAGACGCTGAACACCATCTTTACCTTCGACCTCCCGAACCCGGGCGAAAAGGTCTGGGCGCCGGTAACCTTCGACGCCGAAGGCAACCTGTATTTAGGTACTTCGGTCGGAGATTTCCAGTTGAGCTGCCCGCATTGTAAAAGCAGTCAGGCGGCCACGGGGAATTTCTATCTACTCGGAAAAGGGTCTACGCAGGGTGCTGTTGTGAGTGAGAGCGTGCAATGGGACAAAGCGATTGTCGGCATGGCCGATATCGTGGGGAAGCACGGCTACGCGACCACGGCGGACGGCCATGTTATCGAAATCGGCGACAAGGCAGATTACGCCAACGATTTCGAGGCGGAGACGGTCACCACTCCCGTGTTCATACTGCGCGGCTTAAAACGGAAGTAAGCCGGAAAGGAACCGGATGACGAGAATGACAAGGCTACCGAAAGAACCAGGGACCTTTGACAACCCGTGGCGGCGGTCCGGCGATTTTTGCCGTTTCCGCCGGTCGGCATCCGGGGTGACCCTGATCGAGCTTATTGTCGTGGTGAGCATTGTCGGTATCCTCCTCGGCGTCGCCGTGCCTGAATTCGTCGGTTTCATCCGGCAGGAACGGTTGGCATCCGAGTTCGCCGACGTGGTCGAGACGGTCAAACGGTCCGTCGCGGAGGCCGAGCGCCTCGGCGGGATCCGTTACGACACGGTCACGAACAGATATGTTGCCCGTCGGGTCTTTCTCGTGCCCGATACGGGCGCGGACTTGGTCGCGATCGTAGCCTGGCGGGATTGCGACGGTGACGGCGTTGCGGAGACGGCGAATAACTGCGACGGATCCACCACGCCCGAGCTTTCCACGTTGAAGGTGAAGAATTTCGGCAAAGGAATAAAGTTCGGTCTCGGAAGCGATAATCCTACTGCGGCGGCCTGTTCCACGGCGGCCCTGCCCGCCGGGGCGTCAAGCGGCGTGGCGCTGGATATCACGGACTGGACGCCGCCCGAGCCGCCCTGTAACGCGACCGGGCGGAAATGCGTTCAACTTGACGGAAACGGCTTTATCGAACAACCGGCGCTCGTCTCGTTGGGTCTCTATTTCACCGACTCGTCCAAAGGCGAGGAGAGTTACGCTATTTCCCTCAACCCGGCCGGGCTGGTAACCACGTGCAAGTGGTACGATGGGGCCTGGAAGGAATACTACTAGGTATGAGAAAGGGGACTGTGGGATCCGCCGCCGTTATTCTCGCAATCGGAGCGATTATCGCGACGGCGATTGCCGGTTGCGGACGAAACGAACCGGCGAAGGGCCCGGCGGCATCACCGGTCCGGGAGAAAAGCGGCGCTCCCGCGGTTCCGGCTGAACGAAGCGTAGAAACCCCTGTTGTCGCGCTGCTGCCCGCTGAACCGCGAAGCGACCAGGCTGTCCGGGTCGTATTTCTCAGGCCGGTACCGGGAGCTTCGGTTACGTGGTACGTCAACGACATGTCGATTTCGGACGTGGAGGGAAACGAGCTGCGGCCGGGGCACTATCGAAAAGGAGACCGCGTGCGGGTTGATGTTCGGTCCGCGGACGGTTCCGTTGTCTCGTCACCGGAGGTGGTTGTGCTCAACTCGGCGCCGCGGGTCGCCGAGGCGGCGCTTGTGCCCAAGCATACGGAGGGCGAGGAATTTCTCGTCTCTCTTCAGACGTCCGCCGTGGACCAGGACGACGACCGTGTTGAGTTTCGGGTTGCCTGGTCGGTTAACGGCACGCCCTTCGAAAGCGATTCGGGGGAGCGGATACGGGTGAAAAAAGGTGATCGCATTACCGCCCGGGTGACACCCTTCGACGGAGAGGCGGAGGGCTTGTGGGTATCGGTATCGACGGTTGTGAGAAGCGTGCCGCCGCGACTTGGAAAACGCCTGGAAGACCTCCGCATTGCCGACGGTGTTCTTTCGGCGACGGTCACCGTGAACGAGGGGGCCGGGGAATGCGCGCGGTACGAGGTGGTCGACGGACCGGAGGGATTGGGAATCGACGAGACAACGGGGAGGATCCAGTGGAAACTTCCCGGTGAAATAACCCGGAGAGTCGATGCGACGGTGCGGATTAAGGCCCGGTGTGGAGATGCATCGTCCATAAGGGAATATCCGATAGCGGTGGACGTGAGATAGGGATGCCGGCCGAAAAAAAACACGGCGGCCGGTCCTTCAGAGCGGCGTGGAGGGAAATACCATGGTTATGAAAAGCGATAATGCACGGAACTGTACCGGGATCGTTCGGGGCCCGTCGGCCGGTTTTACACTTACGGAGCTGCTCGTCGTCGTTGCGATCCTCGGGATACTTGCCGCGGTCGCGGTACCTGTTTACAACGGCTACCAGCGCGCGGCCGTACAGTCCGAGGCAAAGGCAAACCTGAATATGATCGCGATGTACGCCCAGAACGCGTTTTCCAGGTCGATTCCCAACTCCTTTTACGGGGGTACCGGGTGTAAGAGCGACGGCGACTACGTCCAGGATCCGAAGGCCGGGACGAAGGATATCAGCTCCAAGTGCTACCCGGCGGCCAGGTTTTCGGCTGACATGAAGTACAAGTATACCTTGACCATATCGAACGGTGGAGCTAATTTCACGGCGAAGGCCGAAGGCGTTCTTCCACCGGCCAAGGGGGGCGTGACGTACATCATCGACGACGCCGGGAACCGGACGGACTCGGGCGGTGGGACCTGGTAGATTGTTCTTTGCCGTCAACCGGCCCGGGCGCGGCGTTTGCCGGATACTGCGGGCTCACCGGGCGAACGAGGGTTTCGCCCAGTCTCGATTCGCACATCTTCGCAAAATTAAAGCAAATTTCCCCGCATGTTCAAGAAAAATATCTTGACATAGGGTGTATCTCTTTGTATTCTATGACAAATAATTATGACAAAAGCCGATCTCGTAAATCAGATTCATGAACAGGTAGGCCTCTCGAAAAAGGAGGCCTCGGATATGGTGGAGAACCTTTTCCAGACCATAAAGGAAACGCTTTCCAAGGGCGAGTCGATAAAAATATCGGGTTTCGGTACGTTTGTCGTGAGGAATAAAGGTTCTCGGAGGGGGCGCAATCCCAAGACAGGGGTTGAAATCGAGA
>CAYYSS010000025.1:0-16866 GCA_964474325.1 uncultured Nitrospirota bacterium | reverse complement strand
GCTTCCTCCTGAACCCCTACCGGACGCTCGGCGAAAACCTGGGTGCGGCGTTCAGCTCGCTGAATCCCGGTTCGAGCGGCGGGGGGGGAGGCCCCACTATCGAGACCCATAACGTCTTTACCGGCGGGCCCGCGGGCGGGGGGGGCAAAGAGGAGGGCGAGGCCACCCTGAACGAGGAACCGCTTCCCTTTGCGTATGTTACCGGGGAACACGTGGGGAGGCTTGTAAAGCTTCTCGAGCGGGAAAGCGACGAGACGGCCGCCTGTGTCGCCAACTACCTTGCCCCTGATCTGGCCGTCCGGCTCCTCGAGGCGTTTTCCGAGGAGCGCCGTAATAAAATAGCGGCACTCTGGGCTTCGGTACGGGAACTGGATCCGGAGAAGGTGCGCTCTCTCGACGAACGTATAAAAGGGCGTCTTGACTATCTCATGGGCGGTGAAGACAAGCTCCTCGGAATTCTCGACAGCGGGAGCGACAGCGTGCGCGCGGAGGTACTCAAGACATTGGACGCCGTGGACGCACCCCTTGCCCGCCGCCTGCGGAGCCGGGTGATGAGTTTCGAGTCGATCATCCAGAAGTTCGATCGGGCGGCGATTCAGGTGCTGGTCCGCCGGGCCGACGTAACAACCCTCGCGCGGATTCTCAAATCCTCGCCCACCGAAATTGCGAACAAGGTTCTCGCGTCGCTTCCGGAAGGCGCGGTTGACCGTGTTACACAGGAAATGGACCTTAGCCGGGAGTTTCCCACGAAACGCCTGGAAGAAGAGAAGCGTAAGATCGTTGCGCTGGTACGGCGGCTGGTGCGCGACGGCGAAATTGAGATGGAGGAGTCGTAACCTATGGATCTGCTTACTCTTATCGGACTCGTTCTCGGTGCGGGGACGGTTGTTTTTGTTATGCATTCAGGGGGGATCCTGCACATGCTGTTCGACCCCCTTGCAGCCATTCTGGTTTTCGGCGGTACGTTCTCCGCAACCATGATCGCCTATCCCTGGGATGTCTTCCGCATGGCCCCGGCGGCTCTCCGGTTTATGTTTTTTCCGCCGAAACACGCGGACAATGCCGAGTCGATTGAAATCTTGACCCGTCTGGCGGAAAAGGCCCGGCGCCAGAGTATTGAAAGCCTGGACGACGATCTTCCGAAGATAACGGACCGCTTTATGCAGCACGGCGTCAGGATGCTGATCGACGGGCTCGATACGGACGTGATCCGCGACAATCTGGAAAAGGAGATTCTCTACGTGCGTCAGCGCCACCAGAAGGTATCGGGCGTTTACCGGACCATGGCGACCCTTTCGCCGATCTTCGGTCTTCTCGGGACTCTCATCGGCGTGGTGCAGGTCCTCCGCAACCTCTCCGACCCCGAGAGCCTCGGCCGGTCCATGGCGATCGCCATCACAACGACCTTTTACGGCATTTTTGCGGCCAACTTTTTCTTCCTGCCCACGGCGATCAAGCTTACCGAGCACAGCGAGCATGAGATCCTCGCCCGGGAGCTGGTGGCCGAAGGAATTCTCGCCATCCAGCAGGGGGATCTCCCGATGATCGTAAAGAAGAAACTGAATGCCTTCCTCTCGGCCCGGATCCGGGAGTCCACGGGGGCCGCTGTTAAGAAATAGTAATGCGCGAGTTCAGGTTAAAACTCCTGCGCCTCGGCGAGCGGCGGGAATCTAATCCTATCTGGCTCACGATCTTTGCCGACATGTCAACGAACCTGACGCTCTTTTTCCTTCTGCTCTTTGCCCTCTCCCGGCTCGATCACTGCGAACAGACACGGGTTGTTCTGGGGTTGGAAGAGTCGTTCCAGAGCGAAGCGACACGGATCGAACGGAAAGCGGACAAAGTGCTTCAGAAGGTACAGGAGGATTCGGCAATCGAGGAACTCCAGAGCAGGGTCCTCCAGGACGATCTCCGGGGACAGGCGGCCTGCACCGTGACACCCGAACGGGTCCGTCTCACCCTGAACCTGCCGGTCCTTTTCGAAAGCGGCAGCGCGGAGATTAATCCGAGGATACGGGAAATTCTCGAGAGCTTGGCAGGTCCCCTGGCGAAGTTTCCCGGCGATATCATTGTTGAAGGGCACACGGACAACGTCCCCATCCGCAGTTCCCGCTATCCTTCGAACTGGGAGTTGAGCCAGGCCCGGGCGGTGAGCGTCATAGATTTTTTCACGGCCCTGGGGATTGCGGAGCGCCATTTCGTGGCCGCCGGGTACGGAGAATACCGCCCGGTGGCGTCGAATGAAACGCGGGAGGGCCGGGCGCGGAACCGCCGTATCGAGATCCTCATCCGGCGTTTGGGGTGCTGAAACCATGAAATCCGATCTCAAGGCATACCGGATGGAGGTGGATAACGCTGAAGGCGATCCCACGTCATGGATGCTTCCCTACAGCACCCTGATGATCATTCTCCTCATCTTTTTTGCCGCGATGTACGGTCTTGCCCAGAGCAGGTCCATCGAATACGAAGAAGCACTTGCCGAAATGGCCGGGGAGGATTTCCGGGAACAGGCCCGGCAGGAGACGGAACTGGCCCGGAACCTGGCGACGTTGTTCGAGCGGGAGGGGCTTGCGGACATGGCGAGGATCGAGATAACCGCGGACAGGATTCATGTCTCCCTTACGAGTTCGGTTATGTTCGGCCGGGGCAGGGCGGACCTCCAGCCGGCCGCCGTCAAACTGCTCGATGTTCTCCATAATTCTCTGCGGGAAATGAAGAATTACGTTGTCGTCGAGGGCCATACCGACAACCTTCCCATCAGGGGCCCACGGTATTTTTCAAACTGGGAACTCTCTACGGCGCGGGCCTTCAGCGTTATCCGCTATCTCCAGGAACGCGGTATCCCGCCGGAACGGCTCGTGGCATACGGTTACGGGGAACACCGGCCCGTTGCGAGCAACGAGACCGAGGAAGGCCGGGGCAGAAACAGACGTATTGAGTTAAGTATCCTTCGTGGAGGACGCAAATCATGATGTTCTACCGTTCGGTTTGTGTGGCTTTCGTTGTGGTGTGTGCCCTGATCTTCGGAACCGTGGCGTCTTCGCCCGGCCTGACCCAGGACGAAAAGAGCCGGATTGAGGAGATGAAAGCCCGCGCTGCGCGTTATTTCAACAAGGATGATTACCGTAAGGCGATCCCCATTCTTAAAAAGATTCTCGAAATAAATCCCCAGGACGAGCGGGCCTCGCTCTACCTCCTTATCTCGCAACAACGCATCGTGGAACCGTACTGTCAGCAGGGGTCCAAGGCCTTCCAGGCCGCGGATTATCCCTCGGCTATTTCCTTCTGGGAGAACATTCTCCGGATAAACCCGGAAGACCGGCGTGCGGTGGACCTTATCGAAATGGCCCGGCAGGTCCTGAGCAAACAGAATACCGGCGTCCTCTATCGCCGGGCGGGCGAACTCTTCGCCAAAGACGACTACGAAGGGGCGGCGGAACAGTGGAAAAAAATCCTTCGCATGAACCCCTTTGAAGAACGGGCGCGGGATCTGCTCGAATCGACGGAAGACCTTATCCGGGACAGGAAACTCAAGCGGCTTTACGGCAAAGCGGACGAACTCAAGGCCGCCGGAAACCTCGACGGAGCAATCGACGAGTGGAACAAAATCCTCACGATCGATCCCGGACAGGAACGTGCTTCCCACCTCCTGAGCGAGGCTTACGCGGAACTTCTCCAGGATATCTACCGGACCGCTGAGAAGGCCCTGGTCGAAGGTCGATATGCGGCGGGGCGCGATGCCTATTACAAAATTATGGCGAATAATCCCACGGACAAGGAAGTCAGGGGCGTTATCGACCGTATCGCCAAGGTGATCGGGGTCATGCCGTCGGCCGAGGGTAACGGCCGGGGCATAAAAATGATGCGTCGGGGGGTCATCCAGTTTATCAGGAACGACGGTGACGCGAAGGTCGCCATTGCCGCCCTCCGGTATGCGGAACAATTATCCCCCGGCGAGACCAAGATCTCGGAGATGCGGGAAATGGTGGAACGGGAACGGGTTGCGGCCTTGCGCACCATGGAGAAACCCGCCAAGGATATGAACGTGGTCGAGCAGAAGCTTTTTATCGCCCTGAACCATATCTACGACGGCCGGTACGACCTGGCCATCGAGGAGTGCAATACGGTCCTCTACCTGGAACCGCGGAATCTCACCGCACTTAAACGGCTCGGCTCGGCCTACTATGCGCTCGGGAAAAAGGACAAAGCCCGGGAGGCGTGGAAACGGGCCTTGGCACTGGCTCCGAACGACAAGGAAATCAAGTCTTTTCTCCGGAGCCGTTAACCCGGACGTCTCATGGATCCTGCTGCGGAACCGGTGCGGAAACCGTGAAACGATCTGTCAACGAAACGTCTCGGTAATGTAACGGGCGATCTTCCGCGCTTCCCGGTCAGGAAGGACGTCGTTGTGAAAACGGGTCATCCCCACTTTGGGGTTTCGCATGACCCAGACGATATCCTCCACCGTCTTGATATTCGCCGCGTCCAGATCCCGGCGGTGCAGGGTTTTCCCCGGGCGCACCATGTTCCCGCCGTCGGGGTGGCACATGGCGCAATGTTTTTCGAAGAGGGACCTGCCCGTGGCCGCGGGATCCATCGCGGGTTTCTTCGCGCCCAGGGAACCGCAGGCCGTAAGTCCAATCATGAGTATCAGTGCCGTACCCCGCCCGGGTCGGGTCCATCTGCGCGGGGGCCGAAAAAAAGATAACGCACCTCTTCGTTCCATTCGCCGTCCTTTCATCATCCCCCGGCTCACCATAGCGCCCGGAGGACTGCCGACGAGGGCAATGCGGCTTTCGCGAACCGCGTCGGCACAGCCCCGCTCGCCGGGTATGGGCAAACTATAGCAGCGTTACAGGGAGGTGTCAACGACGGGATTTCCCTGAAAACACCTGCGATAAGAAAGGGTTGAGATTGCAGTAACTTGGTTCCGGGGGTTCGGGATTGCCCGGGATTTGACGGGAAAAAACCGGAAAAATCAATTAGGATTTGTTTTACTTCAGCGTTAGCCCGCATTTCTCATGGTGGTTCGTAGCGAGGGGCCGGAAGGCGCCGTTGATACAAGGTCTATGCCCCTTTCCGGCCCCTCGCAACGAAACACCGTGAGAAATCCGGGCCGGCGGATGCATCAGCCAGTGATTCGGTGGAGGTGGGTGTGCCGTCGATTAATCGTTTGGCGAGGTGGATGCAACTCGCCCGGGCTTCTTCTTCGGAGTCGTAGATGCCGCCGGTGCTGTGAAATTGCGTGATGGTTCGGCGCTCATCTCGCGTCTCGATTCTGAAAATGCCGCTCCACTTGCCCTTCTTGCGGCTCTTTAAGGGTTTCGGCGTCGGGCAGATCACCGCCCCTTTGTAGTCGACTCGTTCCATTGGTGCCTCCTGTACGTTCCGTGTTTTGCTCGCTTGCGCGAGCGGTACTGCCTCGACTACCCCTTCCGGTTCGGTCCGGCCCGGATCGGTGGGCCGCGTTCTAGACTCCAATATATGTAAACCACCTTGCCGTCGGGGCTTCGCGCCCTCTGTTCCGGCGGCAGTTTAACGTTCCTTATCCGGCGTCGCCTGCCCTCCCTCCTGACGTCGTTCGAGTGCCTCCACGCGCTCTTCGAGCCAGGTTATTCCGTATCGTTATTCCAGGTCGTTACACCCGAGCACTTCCGGGTTATGGGCCGATTCCGACCGGTACCTGGCGAATTCCTTCCGTTTAGAGAATTGTAGCAAATACGATTGTCCGGGGCAACGGGACGACGCCGACGGTGTGTCAGCAAAGGGAAAGTGTTTGGGATCGCCGTGACGAGCCCACCCGGACATCCGGAACATCTTCAAAGGCTTCCGGAAGATACGTTTCTTATGATGAGGCGCACGTCAACGCGCAGTTGATTCTATCAATTAAATTCAGGCGGCGAGTTAGTGCAATTTTCCCACCTGAGTTATCTCGCGCGCTTACAGTTTCCTGACGCCGCCGGGTTGATCCGGCCCGGGTGTGCATTGACAAGCCCCCGGGGATGGTTGGTATAGTTATCGCCACCGTTGGGGGTCCGGATATGAAAAAAACAAGCAGGTGTTTTCGAGAAGTATTCGGTGCGGTCCCGCCCGGCAGGGCGTCGGCAGGAAGGTTCGCCGCTATGACCGCCCTGTGCCTTGCCGTCACGTGTATGGCGGCCGTATCTTTCGGAGCCCCGATTCCGGTACCGGAATCGGTACGGACGTTCTCCTATCCTGCGATCACCCTTCCGTTTGTGGATGAAGACCCGGCTGACTCCCGCCCCCTGGCGCTTGGCCCGGCCGCGTCCGGCGGGACCACGCTTCGGATAACGGTCCGTATCGGAGAATACGAAGGGCCGGTCGATCTGATTGTCGCCGTGTACGCACCGACGGTTTTTTCCGATGACCTCCTGCTGTTTAACGACGAGGGCGACCTCGTGCCTCTGTCGGGGGGAATCGTTGCCTGGAAGACCGGCATTACGGGACCCGGGGAGTATGCGTTTCCCGGTTTATCTACGGACGCCTTTCCCCCCGGGAAGTACACGTTCTTTGCCGCGGTGACGCCGACGGGAAACCCGGCCCTGTTCCATGCCTGGAGTTCGGCCCTGACGATCATGCAGCGGGAAAACGTCATCGCCGGTTCGGTAGGAAGCGAAGGGGGCACATTCGAGATATCGGATCCGTTCGACCCGTTTTACGGAACGGCGCTCGACGTGGCGCCGGATTCGTTTACGGAAACCCGGGAATTCTCGCTGTGGTCTCTCGGCACGTGGGCGGCTCCGGCCTATCCCGCCTTGAACGGTCCTCGTTTCGAACTCACACCGGACGCTATGGAACCCGACACCCCCGTCCTCCTCACCGTACCGTATGATCCGGCCGTGATCGGCACGCCGGAAAATCCCGCAGTCTTCTGGTTCAATGGGAATTCCGGCACATGGCACGAGGCGCCGACGGAGCAGATCGACCGGGTGGATAATCTGGTAACGGCTGAACTCGACCGCTTCGCACCGGTCAAGGTTCTCAAGAAAGAAACATATTTCGAAACCGAACTCTTGAGGCACGATACCACCGGTAAACTCCGGGCCCGGGTCGTTTTCATAAAACCCTTTGAGGAGATTACGCCCGTGGAGGCCGGGCAGGATCTCTATGGATTCGAGAGCCTTCGGGCGTGGTTGCGGCGGAATCCTACCTCGGTGCATCTGGTGTATCAGGCTGACCTTGTGAAAAAGGCCGCCTGGTGGGACGACGAGGTTGTTGCAACGCAACGGATACGGTACCGGGTGGGTGAAGGAGAAGGCACGAGCCTCTACCGGGTCTTCGTGGACACGGAGGAGCGGACCCTGCTCAAGAGCGACGATATCCTCCGATTGACCACCGTCGAAGACGAATGGCTTCCGGGGAAACCCGCCTTGTTTACGTTTGATCACGTACCGGAAGACGAAGTGGACTATTACGTGCGGGCGCGACTCTACCTGGTCGCCCCCCACTACTCTCAGGAACTCCTCGAGGGGACCGCGGGCAGGGCGTTTGCGGCCGTAACGGCCCGGAATTACGACAATGCGACCATGGTTTTTGAGAAACAAAGCACGGTGGACACCGACCTCAACGGCATCACTGATCCGTTTCAGCCGCCGGAGATCTATAACGGAGGCGTGTCTCCCCTTTCGGGAAACGCCAATACGGTCTTTACGTTTTACGTACATTACTATAGCGCCAACGGGGATCCGCCTCAGCAGAAAGCGGTCTTTATCGACGGTGTCGGCTATACCATGGAACACGTGCTCGGACGGCCGGAAGACGGCCTCTACGCCGTTACCACCGCCCTTCCCGAAGGGGACGACCACTTTTTCTCTTTTTCGTTTTCCGACAACAAATACCGGAATTTCGACGTGACGAGGACGTTCAGCGGCCCCGTGGTTACCGAGCCTGTCGGGAATGCACGTCCGCACCTGGTCCCGCGGGATCTCGTCCCCGTGGAGGGGGCGCCGACGACGCCGTTTAAGTTCGTCGTCGACTATCAGGACCCGGACGGGGACGGGGCGGCGACCCGTACCGCAACGGCAAACAGCCGACGGATCAATTTGGGGCTTTCGTCGGGGACGGCGGACGACGGACGGTACTCCGGATCAACGACCTTGTCCAGCGGCTGTTATTGCTATTCGTACTCGTTCACGGATTCAAACAACGGTTCGGTTCGGTTTCCGAGCCTCGGCGCCCTTTACGGCCCCGCGGTGGGAACCCTTGACGAGAACTTCAGCCCGGCTGTGCTTCGAATTCCCTCGTGCCGGCGGAATCGCAATCCGGTCCTTTCAAACGGGTTCGTCACGCCTCTTTACGGTGACACCTGCGACACGTTTACGTTTTCCGTTGATTACTATGATCCCGACGGCGATTCCCCCAACCGGAAAAACGTCTATATAGACGGCCGGGCCACGTCAATGCGCCTTTCAAAAGGGAGTGCGGCCAACGGCACCTACACGGCGACCCTTCCCTTAAAGCAAGGGGTGCACCTTTTCCACTTCTTCTTCGAGGACGGTCACTGCGGCCAGGACCGTTATCCCTGGGTGGGCGACCTCGAAGGACCCACGGTCGAACTTGGCGCCGGTTTCAGTCCGTCGCCCGCCTGCAGCAGTCGTTAACGCGGATTTATCGAGGTGATTCGCAGCGAGGGGTGAAGAATTAGGCCGATTATTCAGTAGAACAGTTCATACCGCCGCATCCGGATGTTCATCACGGCGGCGATAATGACGAAATTGGAAACGAGGGCCGTGCCGCCGTAGCTCATAAACGGCAGGGGCACGCCAACGACAGGTAACATTCCCAGGGTCATGGAGATGTTCACGAAAAGATAGAAAAAGACCATCATCGATAGACCGAACGCCAGAAAATAGCCGAAGTCGTCCCGGGCCCGGCGGGACGCATCGAGCATGCGGAGTATGAGGAGGAGGTAAAGACCGAGAACGACAACGCATCCCAGAAAACCCCATTCTTCGGCGAAGATCGAGAAGATGAAGTCCGTATGCCGCTCGGGGAGAAAGCTCAGCGGGGCCTGCGTTCCGTGGAGCAGACCTTTTCCCGTGAGGCCTCCGGAGCCCACTGCAATCTTCGACTGGATGATCTGATACCCGATTCCCGTTGGATCCGCTTCGGGCTCGATAAACGCGGTAATCCGGTTTTGCTGGTAGGGCTTGAGATGCTCGAACAGGATTTCGCCTAGAATGGGCACGGAAATAAGTCCGATGAGGAGTACCGCAACCGTTACGCGCGGACGCACGCCGGCCGCGAGTATCATTGCGCAGAAGACGAATGTGAACATCAACCCTGTGCCGAGGTCGGGTTGTTTGAGCAGAAGCGCCAGTGGCGGGAGAAGAAAAAGGAAAAAGGCACGCAGGAGATCCCTGAGCCCAAGAGGGGGGCGCCGGTCCGAAAGGTGACGTGCAAGGGCAACCACGAGCAGAAGTTTGGCGATTTCGCTCGGCTGGATCGACAGGGGGCCGAGCGAGATCCAGCGCTGGGCTCCCATACCGGTGCGCCCGACGAACAGGACGGCACTGAGAAGGACCAAACCGGCCCCATAGAGGACGTATGCATATCGGTAGGCCCGGCGGTAGTGAATTGCCAGTACGGCGGTCATGACAATGAGTCCGACCACGATCCAGTAAAGCTGTTTTACATAGAACCGGGGCTGAGGCGAACCCGCGGACAGGGGGCGGGTCGCGCTGTAAATGGTAACGACGCCGACGAGACACAAGGCCACGGCCATGACAAGCAGGAACCAATCGAAATTTAATACCGCACGGCGATCGAACAGAAATCTTCGTTTCATAGCCCCTGCCCTCCCGGCGGCGGGGGTCCGACGGGGGCCAGAAAAGCTTCCATTACGTCTCTGGCTATGGGTGCGGCATTGCTTCCGCCGTGGCCCCCGTGTTCGACGAGAACCGCGACCACAATAGCAGGGTCCTCAGCTGGTGCATACCCGACAAACCATGCATGGTCCTCCGGTCCGCTGCTCCGCTGTCCGTCCTTTGGCGCACTCGTCACCTGGGCGGTTCCCGTTTTCCCGGCCACTGTAAACCAGGGGGAACGGGCATTTCGTCCCGTTGCCCGTTCGTTGTTCACCGCGGCGGTCAACGCCGCCCGGAGCAGTTCGAATGTCCGGTCTCGCCATCCAAGGACCTTGTGCGATGACGGGGAAGCATCCGCCGTAAACGTCAACCTGGGTTTGGGAACCACGCCGCCGTTGACAAACGCCGAGAAAATAAGGGCCGCGTGCATGGGGGAAATCCCTACGTAACCCTGGCCGATTGAGGTATTGAGCGTATCGCCCGGGTACCAGCGCTCACCGATGACCCGTTTCTTCCACGCGGGCGAAGGAATCACACCGGCGGATTCCCTGGACAGCCCGAGATTCGGCGGGCGGTCCAGGTTCAGGCTGCGGGCATAGGCGGCCATCGTATCGATTCCCATACGGAGACCGGCACGGTAAAAATAAACGTCACAGGACTCGGCCATAGCCCGCGTGAGCGCAAGGGACCCGTGCCCGCGTTTTTCCCAGCAACGGAACTCCCGTCCGCCGACCTCGATCTTCCCGTCGCACCGGACCGTGTCGTCCGGCGACAGTACGCCTGTCTCCAGCCCGGCGGCGGCAACCACCGGTTTAAAGATTGATCCGGGGGGATACCGACTCTGGGTCGCTCTGTTGAAAAGGGGATGGGCGGGATCGCCTTTCAGGCGCTTCCAGATCGCCGACGGGATCCCACCTACAAAGAGATTCGGGTCGAAACTCGGGTGGCTCACGAGGGCGAGTACTTCGCCGGTCCGGGGGTCGAGGGCTACAACGGCCCCGGCACGGTTTCCGAGGGCCGTTTCGGCGGTACGCTGTGTTCGTAGATCGAGAGACAGCCGCAGGTCGGAGCCGCGAACAGGCGGGCGGATTCCCAGCACGCGAGTAACGGAACCCTCCGCACTTACTTCGAAAATCCGCTCGCCCGGTGTCCCCCGTAGAACGCCGTCGTATAGGCGCTCGACCCCCGATTGACCGACCTGGGTGTCCGGCGGAAGTTGAGCGTATCCTTTCTGGCCGACCTGATCCGGTCGAAGGCGGCCGAGAAAACCCAGTACGTGGGCGCCGACGGAACCATAGGGATAGCGCCGGCCGAGTCCCAGGCGGACCGTCAGGCCGGGAAACTCCATGCGGCGGGCCTCTACCCGGGCCACGAGAGGAAACGGAATATCTTCCTTGAGCACGACCGTCTTGGAATGAGGGTCCGACTTGCGGGCCAGGCGGTTACGGATTTCCTCTTCGGGAAGTTCCAGCAGGCGGGCAATCAGGGCTATGTTTTCGGCTGTTTCCGTTATAAGCCGCGGATCGGCCTCTATGCGGAATACCGGCACGTTGGTTACCAGCGGGTGGCCGTTTCGGTCCAGCAGGAGGCCCCGTGGGGCCGGAAGCGGGGTCGTTCTGAGGCGGTTTTGTTCTGCCAGAAGTTGATATCGTTTTCCGTGTATCACCTGGAGCGACCAGAGACGCAGGACGAGAAGTCCGAATACGGCCCCTACGATACCGGCGATCAAACGGATCCGTCGCGCTCGCCCGTCCATAGAAATGCCCCCGGAATCCAAACAAGAGCCGTACAGGCCCCCCGGAGGATCACATGGGAAATCCACGAAACCGACAGGGGGAATTCGAGAAAAACCTGTAGCAGGATACCGGAAAGAAACCCCTCCAGAAGAGTAAGAATCCCAACGAGAACAATGCTGATGACGCCTTCGATCCGTAAAAAGACGGGCTGAAGGGCGGAAGCGGAAAAGCCGACTACACCCAAGGTCAGGGTATTGATCCCGAGCAGGGTGCCGCTGGCCAGATCAACGAAAAGGCCTGCGCCGGCGCCGATGACGAGTGCCGTGAATTCCCGGCACCGTACGCCGTTTGCAAAGACAACGATAACGGTCAACGCAACGGGAATTCCCCGCGGCCTGAAGAACCAGCCCTCCACGGCCACCGCTACCAGGGCCGCGGGAAGTGTGAGCCACGGGAAGAGGTTTGGATGGATCCCGCTAAGTCCCGGAGACGACGTGCGTCTCATTGCGGTTTCGTCCCCACAATGGCGACTTCTTCGAGACGTGAAATATCGGCAAGGGGCCGTGCCCGAATCCGCTGGAAAAGTCCCTCCGCCGCCGGCCGGACCGAATCGACGACAGCGACCGGGATCCCCGGGGGGTAAATGCCGTCGAGGCCCGTCGTAACCATTGCTTCGCCCTCGTGAACACGGCGTTCCCGGGAAACGTACACCAATCGGAGAAGGCGGGTACCCATACCTTCCAAAATGCCGTCGGCGCGACTCCCGCTCAAGCGGACCGCAACCGCGGATCGGGGATCCGAAATAAGAAGAACCCGGGATGTCGTATCGGTCACACTCACTATCCTCCCCACGAGACCGTCGGGGCTCACGGCACTCTGACCCGGACGGAGGCCGTTTTTCCTGCCCCGGTCAATGACCACGACGTGACTCCATCCCGTGGGGTCCCGGGAGACGATGCGGGAGACGCCGTAATTGATTACGTCGTCCCGTGCCTGCATCGAGAGGAGTTTTCTCAATCGGGCGTTTTCTTCCTCGAGTTCCTGCAGGAAGAGGAGTTCCGTTCGGGCATCTTCAAGCCGGTCTTCGAGTTCTTTATTGCGGCGCTCGGTATCCCGAAGGCCCGTGTACCGCTTCCACAGGTCTCCGATGCCGTCGCCGAATGCGGCAAAGACTTTCTGTAACGGCGCAACCGGCGACGGGAACGTCACGATTTCCTTGCCGGAGCGCACCTGCACGGTCATCCAGAGAAGCAGAAGCAGGACGAAGGCTATGAGGAGGATAACGGGGCTTTTGCGTCTGGGTCGCGGCATACTTCCCCGCCGCGCAGTTAACGCACGGAAATTCTCTTGAGGAGGACCAAGTCTTCCAGGGCCTTGCCCACACCGTGGGCAACCGACGACAAGGGGTCTTCCGCAACGACGACAGGGAGGTCCGTTTCTTCCCGGAGGAGTAGATCGAGTCCCCGCATAAGAGCACCGCCGCCGGCAAGAACGATACCGCGATCCACGATATCCGCGGCCAGTTCCGGCGGTGTATTCTCCAGCGTAACCTTGATGGTATTGACGATAACCGAAACCGGTTCCGAAAGGGCCTCTCGAATCTCCTCTTCGGTTATGCGCAGTGTTTTGGGAATGCCGGATATAAGGTCGCGGCCCTTGATCTCGTGAGAGAGGTCGGAATCGGGCACCGGAAACGCCGATCCCAACTGGATCTTTATCTGCTCCGCGGTCCGGTCGCCGATGAGCAGGTTGTATTTTTTCTTGATGTAATTAACGATAGCCTCGTCCATCTTGTCGCCGCCGACCTTCACGGCCCGGCTATGGACAATGCCCGCCAATGAAATTACGGCGACGTCGGTCGTGCCCCCGCCGATGTCAACGATCATATTCCCGGAGGGTTCGTCGATGGGGAGCCCGACTCCCATGGCGGCGGCCATGGGTTCCTCAATGAGAAAGATCTCCCGGGCGCCGGACTGTTCCGCCGCATCTCGTACCGCCTTTCGCTCCACCTGGGTAATCGCCGAGGGTACGCCGATAACGATCCGGGGCGACAGGAACGTGGTGCGATTGTGTACCTTCGCGATGAAATACTTCAGCATCTCTCCGGTCACGTCGAAATCCGCGATAACGCCGTCTTTCATGGGACGTACGGCGACAATGTTCGAGGGGGTTTTGCCGAGCATACGCTTTGCCTCGGCCCCGACGGCCAGGACCCGGTTCGTGTGGCTGTCGAGTGCCACCACCGAAGGCTCGTTGCAGACCACACCCTTGCCCCGGACGAAAACCAGGGTATTTGCCGTTCCCAGATCGATCGCCAGGTCTTTCGAGAAAAACCCAAGCAGATTATTCAGAACCATTAACTTTATCCTCCACAACACGGGTCTCGGCCAGTTCGTCGCCGAGCCGTGTTCCCTCAGGGCTCCCGGCCACGAGTACTGCCTCCACGCCGCACAATAAAATGCCGACCAGCCACCCGATCAAAGGCACGGTCGATGCCGCGTACGCGGCGGCAAGGGGGAGATTCCTTACCGTCGACTCCCGAATCCCCGCAGATCGACCTTCACCCTGCCGGCAGACGGTACGCAATCCCAGGAGACGTTTTCCGGGACTCCGGCCCTGAAAATAGGCGTCTCTGCTTAAAAGGAACAGGAGCCCGGCCCAAAATCCCAATGTTTCCCACGATGCCAACATTGCGACGACAACGCCGTCGATGAGGGCGGCGGTCAGGCGCGCTGCGACCGGCGCCCGGGAAATCTCATAAATCGGAATATCTGCCATCGTAGTCCGGCCGAAAACCGTCCCCCCCCGGTACCGACGAAGTTTAACTCAAGGATGCCCTTCGTTTCCATGGTTACGGTCCGGGGGAGCTGTGGAGCGTCTCAACCGGGCGGCCAGGAGAACGTGCGACCGCCGAGCAGGTGGAGGTGAACGTGAAAAACCGTCTGCCCGGCGTCTGCACCATTGTTCATAACAAGCCTGAATCCCCCGTCCGCAAGCCCCCGTTCCTCGGCAAGGGCTCGGGCGACGGCGAAGAGGCGGCCCACCAGGGCCTCGTCGTCGGTGCCGATAGCGGCAGGGCGGTCGATATGTTTGCGCGGGACGATGAGGAGATGGATCGGCGCCTGGGGATTAATATCTTCAAACGCGACGACGTCTTCGTCCCGGTGAACGATTGCCGCGGGGATATCGCCGCCGGCAATCTTACAGAACAGGCAATCGTTCATGGTCGTTTCCTCCTTACGGTCTTCTTTTTGGTTCCCCGGTCAGCACGGCGTTCGAGTTCACGAACGACGTCTTCAAACGCCACGTCTGCCTGTGTCATGGCAACGAGGGCGTGATACAAGAGATCGGCCATCTCGTTGACGACGTCCCGTTTCGTTCCGAACCCGACCGCTATCTGGGCCTCGTTGGCTTCCTCCCCGAGTTTTCGGAGGATCTCCGGGGTCCCCTTCCGAAAAAGACTCGCCGTATACGACCCGCGTTTCCGGGGCGTTTTCTTTCGATCGGCGACAACGCGGGCCAGGGAAGCCAGCGTGAATTCCCCGCCGTAGACTTTCTCGGCGTCGAACGTCTTTTTTGCTACCCGGGCACCCGTGAGTTCCGTAAAGAAACACGACCGGTGCCCGGTATGGCACGCGCCCGGTCCATGTTGGACTACCTTGACGACAAGCGTGTCACGGTCGCAGTCGAATAATATACGGCGCACTTCCTGAACGTGGCCCGAGGTCTCCCCCTTCATCCAGAATTTCTGTCGGGAACGGCTCCAGAAATGGGTGTATCCCGTGGAAACGGTCTTTTCCAGGGACTGCCGGTTCATGTACGCCACCATCAGGACCTCACCGGTAGCGTCGTCCTGAACGACGGCTGGTATCAGACCCGCCGCATCGTATTTAAGAGAAGCAATGGTTTTTTTCATATGACAACCTTTCGTGCGCCGCGGCCGGCGTACCGCGTAGTGTCCGGGCGCCGTGGAAGAATTCTAGCACAGACCGCGGCGTACGATGAAAGACGGGGCCCCGTGGTAGAATGCCGGGATAAAACACACGTGGGGAGGCGCAGGTGGCGTTCTGGAAAAGCATCAGCGATCTTTTAAACTACTCGGCCTACAACGTAAACCTCGGGCGTATTGCGGCCGCGGTTGTCGCGGTGGTGTTGATTCTCGGCGTTCGTGGACTTTTGACGAAAGCGGTGTTTACCGTAGCCCGCAGGTTTACGGCCCGCACGGCCACCAGTTTCGACGACAACGTTCTGGACATCCTTTTCCCGCCGGTTCGTTTTCTATTTATCCCCCTGGCGGTATGGGCGGCGGCGGCGATACTGGCGGTTCCCGAAGACGCAGCTACCGTCTTCGATCATCTGATCCGTTCGCTCATTATCATAGCCGTGGTGTGGGCGGCGTACCGGGCGGCTACGGGGATCACCGACTACCTCGAACCTCTCGTTGCTCGGACGGAAACGCGGATCGACGATCATCTCCTCCCTATTGTCCGCAAGGCAATACGTTTTCTCGTGGTCGTCCTCGGTGTGGTTACCCTGATCCAGGAATGGGGGTACGACGTGGGAGCCATCCTGGCAGGCCTTGGGCTCGGGGGCCTTGCCTTCGCGCTGGCCGCGCGGGATACGGTATCGAACCTTTTCGGGTGCGTGATGATTCTTACGGATCGCCCGTTCAATATCGGTGACTGGATCAAGACACCGAGCGTGGAGGGCACCGTCGAAGAGATCGGATTCCGGTCCACGAAGGTCCGGACGTTTGCCCAGGCGCTGGTAACGGTGCCGAATGCGACCCTTGCCAACGAAAGCATTGTCAATTGGTCCCGTATGGGTAAGCGGAGAATTACCTTTACCCTGGGGGTAACCTACGGAACCAGCCGCCGGCAGATGGAGGCGTGCCTGAAAAATATCGACACTATGCTCCGTGAACACCCCGCGGTACACGAGCAGACCATATTCGTTCAGTTCGATGGTTTCGGAGATTCCTCCCTGAATATCTTTATTTACTTTTTTACGAAGACCACCGTATGGGGAGAGTATCTGGCTGTCCGAACCGAAATTAATCTCAAGATCTTGAAGATTCTCGAAGACCTGGGCGTATCCTGCGCATTTCCGTCGAGAAGCCTCTACGTGGAGTCGACCCCTGCCGCGGATGAAACCCTCCGCCTGTTAAACCGCCTGGCGGACGGCTGATTCCCGTATCCGGGCAGGAAGACCGCGCGAAGTCCGGGTTTCCTTCCAGTGGCAA
The DNA here is from genome assembly GCA_964474325.1 of uncultured Nitrospirota bacterium. Taxonomy (GTDB): domain Bacteria; phylum Nitrospirota; class Thermodesulfovibrionia; order SZUA-242; family CAYYSS01; genus CAYYSS01. The sequence continues at coordinate 61 of CAYYSS010000025.1, read as the reverse complement.
CAACAATTAACCCTGTTGTTGCAAAAGAATTCCCGCGAAAGGGGCCGGTGGGATCAAAAAA
>CAYYSS010000024.1:0-17253 GCA_964474325.1 uncultured Nitrospirota bacterium | reverse complement strand
ATAGTTTTGAAAAACTACCCCCTTAAACTGGGGAATGGTTTTGAAAAATCACATGATGAAAGATTTCTTGGTTTGCGATCTCAGGAAACCCCGTTTAAAGCAAGAATTCAGAAGTCGTTTGTTCCATAAAATAGTTGACATAATCCCAAATTCATTGTTATTTGTTCTCGTTGAAACCAACCTTTGGTGCTTGGTTAAGAACAAATAAAGGAATTAACCTCTCAGTGACATAAAATCCGGGCCCGGCGGCCTCAAGAAAATCCGCAACACGGCGTGAAGGATGGGCTATAGGCAAGGGGCGATAGGGGAGAGGCCGGAGGCGGGGCGCAGGTTTGCGTGGTCGTGCGGGAATTAACGTTCCGTGGCGTTTGCGGTTCAGCGGCCGGACCCGTTCGCCGTTTCAGGAAAAGCGGTGGCCGCGCGTATTTTTTTGATCCCGCCTGCCCCTTTCGCGCCGGTTCTTTTGCAACGTTAAGGTTAACTCGAATGGCAAAAGGTTACTCCGGCTTTGTGTCTTATGTGGGTAAATATGAGTTAATGTAAGTAATTATAGTATTTAAGGTGAGGGAAATATTGACTAAAAGAGTCTTTAGGTATACCATCGCGTTGTGGAGAGTAAGGTATATCTATCAACCCGGGAGGTAGCAGAACTCCTCGACGTAAACGAAAAGGTCGTTTACGGCCTGATACGGGAAAAGGGGCTTCCGGGCACAAAGATAACGGGGAAATGGCTCTTTCCCCGCCATATGGTCGAGCAATGGGTCGAGAAGAGCGTGGTGAACGCGGCGGCGGGGGACCATGTAATAGTTCTCGCCGGAAGCAACGATATACTCCTTGAAAAGACCCTGGCTCTCTTCAATCGGGCAAACCGCGATCTTCTGGCCGTATTCGCAAACGTGGGAAGTGCGGCGGGCATCGATGCCCTGGGCGCGGGATATTGCCACGCGGCGGTAAGCCACCTTCTTCAGGATGACGACGAATATAACTTCGACTTCGCGGCTGAACGGTTCGGAACGGCACTTCCCGCGGTGGTCAACTTCTGCCGCCGGGAACAGGGCTTTGCCGTAGCGCCGGGTAATCCCGGAGATATACATGGCGCCTCGGACCTCGGCCGGGAGAGCATACGTATCGCAAACCGGCCCGAAGGTACGGGGACCCGGCTCCTCCTCGACCGGGAACTGGAAAAAGCCGGGATAGCTCCCGGCGCCGTTTCGGGCTACGACCGGGAGTTCCGGAGTCATCTTGATGCGGCCCTCGAAGTCTTTGCCGGCCGGGCCGACGCCGCACCCGTCATCCGTGCGGCCGCGGATCTTCTCGGTCTCGGATTTGTTCCCCTCAGGTGGGAGCGCTTCGATCTGCTGATAGCGAAAGAGGTGTTCTTCGAAGAAAAAATACAGCGTTTTCTCGGGTTTCTGCACGACCCGCCGTTTAAGGAATTGGCCGAGGGGCTCCAGGGCTACGACATGCGGGATTCGGGGAAGGCGGTCTTTCCGCGCACGAAGGGCCGGAAACGTGAAGGGGAAAAGACACGTGATTGAAAGACGGCTTGCTGCACTGGTGTGCTCGGTCCTTTTTCTGGCCGTGACCGCGTCTGCGGAAACGATTACCATGGCGACTACCACGAGTACGCAGAATTCGGGACTTCTCGATATTCTTCTGCCCGCACTGGCAGAGGATACCGGAATACAGGTGAAAGTAATCGCCAAGGGGACGGGGGCGGCGCTCCGGGATGCCCGGGACGGCAATGTCGATCTTGTCTTCGTCCACGACCCCGTGCGGGAGGAGAAACTCGTGGCGGACGGTTTCGGGTTGTACCGGCTCGCGGTCATGCATAACGATTTCGTTATCGTCGGGCCGGGGAGCGATCCGGCCGGTGTGGGCGGCCTGCGGGACGCCGCCCGTGCGCTGAAGCGTATCGCGGCGGGGCCCTATGATTTCGTCTCCCGGGGCGACGATTCCGGGACCCACGGCAAGGAGAAGGCCTTATGGAATAAGGCCGGTCTCGTCCCCTCGGGGCGGTGGTATCATTCAATCGGCCAGGGTATGGGTAAGACCCTTGTGTACGCCGAAGAGAAGGGCGCGTATACGCTGACCGATCGGGCTACCTTTCTTAAATATAAATACGGCCGTACCGGCGGCCTTGATCTCGACGTACTCGTCGAAGGAGACGAACGCCTCTTTAACCCCTACGGCGTTATCCCGGTAAACCCCGCCAAACATCCCCACGTGCGCCGGGACGCGGCCGAGCGAGCGGCCCGCTGGTTTGTTTCTCCCAGGGCCCAGACCCTTATTGCGAATTATCGGATCCACGGCCGTCCGGCCTTTTTCCCCGACGTTGTGCGTAAACCGCAGTAAAAGGTTCCTGAAGTGTTTTTCTTTGCCGAAAGCCTGGACGCCGCGGCGGGGCTTATTTCGTCCTGGGACCCCGAGCTTTTCGAGATCGTATGGGTTTCCCTGTCCGTAAGTTTTGCGTCGACCCTTTCGGCCGCCGTCATCGGCATCCCCATCGGGTTTGCAGTCGCCTACCAGAGGTTCCCCGGTAAGCGCCTCGTCATTACCTGTCTCAACACGCTCCTGGCCCTTCCCACGGTGGTGATCGGGCTTGTCGTCTATGCCTTCCTGTCCCGGAAAGGCGTTTTCGGTGAATGGGGCCTTCTTTACACGCGGACGGCTATCGTCATAGGGCAGATTATTCTCATTACGCCGGTTGTCGCCACGTTTACCTTGTCGGCGGTCAGCCGTATCGACGAGCGATACAGGAAGACCGCGCTCACGCTGGGCGCCACGCCGGTTCAGACTGCATTGGTTGTCGCCCGCGAGGCCCGCTTCGGCATAGCCTCTGCGGTCATCCTTGCCTTCGGCCGGGTGATAGCGGAAGTCGGTATCAGCATGATGCTCGGGGGAAATGTAAAAGGTTTTACGCGAACCATAACCACGGCCATGGCCCTCGAATACGATAAAGGGGAGTTCGCCCTGAGTATCGCCCTTGGGATCATCCTTCTTGCCATGAGTTTCGTATTGAACGGGTTTTTTCAATATTTTCAGGGGCGGGTCCGTTCGTGACGGATGCAGTGTACGGTATACGCGGTCTGCGGATGAAGTTCGGTGCCCGGACCGTACTCGATATGGAAGATCTCGTCATCAGCCGGGGGACGGTTACCGCGGTTCTCGGGCCAAACGGCTCCGGAAAGAGTACGTTTCTCGAGATTCTGGCGTTTCTTCTTAAACCAACGGCGGGAAATCTTGTGTTCGGGGGAACACCTGTCGCCTATGGCACGGGCGGACTTGCCGGCCTGCGCCGCAGGGTCGCCCTCGTGGATCAACAGCCGATTATGTTCACGACCACGGTCGAACGGAACGTGACCTTTCCTCTTCGCATCCGCGGTGTGGGTAAGGCGGAGCGCAAGAAGCGGGCCGCAGAACTCCTCGAACTCGTCGGTATGGACGGCTTCAAGCGGGCGCGGGCCGATAAACTTTCCGGGGGAGAAACAAAGCGGGTCGCCATCGCCCGGGCGCTTGCAGCCGGTCCGGAGGTCATCCTGCTCGACGAACCCACGGCCGGGGTGGATGAGAAAAACCGCGAGCAGATCGGATATCTTATCGCCCGGCTCGTTGACCAATTGGAAACGACCGTGGTTCTTGCCACTCACGACGGACCTTTTGCGGAAAAAACGGCGGCCGCACGGATTTTATTAAACACCCGGGCACCGTCTGCCGGGTAATTTCTCTACATATAGGGTTACAATACGCACGCGAGATACGGTGGAAAGAAAACCTTGATGTTGCATAAATTCCAGGCAATAGGGGGCGGGGAGAGGATCTGAGGATGGGAAGAGGACTGAAGGTGGGACGCGGAACTTCCCGACTTCGTGACCGCACAACTTCCTGCCGGCTTGTTCGCCGCGCCATAGCCGCAAGGCGACGGCGGGTCGGCTTGCCGGCTGTCAACCGACCAAACGACCGGAGGCTTCCGCCGGGAATTCATTGCAGCACCGGGGATAATCGTGGGTCACGCTGAAGGCATGAATCATTCTGACGATATTCTTGTACTCGAAGCAGGATCCGGGGACAGGGGAAAGCGGCTTGATCGTTTTATTGCGGATCGGCTCGGCGGCGTTACCCGTTCGAAGGCCCGGAAGATCGTCGAGGGGCGGCTACGGGGCGGGCCTTTCAAGCCGGGGACCCGGGTTCGAAGCGGCCAGCGGTTTGAACTGAAACTCGCAATAAAAAACCGGCGGGAACCGGACTTTCCCCTCGAACTCATCCACGAGTCCGATACGTATCTGGTTGTGGATAAACCCGCGGGACAGCTGGTGCATCCACCGCGGCGCGGCGTAACCAATACTCTGGTGGATACCCTGAGGGAACGGTTCGGTCAGGAGGTTTCCTTCCCCCACCGGCTCGACCGGGAAACAAGCGGTGTGATGATCGCGGCCCGGAATACGGGGGCGCTCCGGCGGTTTTCCGAAATGTTCGAAAAAGGCCGGGTGGAAAAGACGTATCAGGCGGTGGTGCAGGGCCGCCCCGACCCGCCCGAGGGCAGGATCGATCTTCCGGTGGGTCCGAAAGAAGGTTCCCGCGTCCATGACCGCCAGTGCGTACGCCCGGACGGGCGGCTCGCCGTAACGGTTTACCGGGTACTCCGGACGCATGGCGACCGCAGTCTGGTTGAACTTCTGCCCGAGACCGGACGCCTCCATCAGATACGGGTACACATGGCCGCGTTGGGAACACCGCTTGTCGGGGACAAGATTTACGGGCCTGACGAACGGTTTTTCCTCGACGTTATCGAAAACGGGTTCACGGAAGAGATGAAAAAGGCCCTGATCCTTCCCCGCCACGCCCTTCACGCCGCCGCCCTGAGCTTCGTCTGCCCGGAAACGAAAGAATCCCGGACTTTTACAAGCTCTCTGCCGGACGATATGGCCACCCTTCTTGTCTGAACGGGGCAGTCCTTCCTTCCACGAACCTTTCTTGCAAAGGATTTGCCTATCCGTTATGATTTAACCTATGTTTTCTACACTGTTCCGGAAAATTCTTGGCACGAAAAACGAGCGTGTTCTCAAGGGTTTAGCGCCTCTTGTCGATGCGATCAACGGGCTTGAGGACGGCGTCAGGTCGCTCTCCGACGAGGCCCTCCGGGCAAAGACAGGCGAATTCAAAGAGAGGTTGGCCGGCGGCGCGACGCTGGACGACCTTCTGCCGGAGGCCTTCGCGGTCGTCCGTGAAACCTCCCGCCGGGTCCTCGGTATGCGTCACTTCGACGTGCAGCTGATCGGGGGTATAGTCCTTCATCAGGGCAATATCGCCGAGATGAAGACCGGCGAGGGCAAGACCCTTGTAGCGACCCTGCCCGTTTATCTCAACGCCCTCGAGGGAAAGGGTGTCCACGTGGTCACCGTCAACGACTACCTGGCCCGCCGGGACTCGGAGTGGATGAAGCCGATCTATAGTTTTCTCGGTATGAACGTGGGCGTGATCGTCCACGGGCTCACCGATGCGGAGCGGCAAGAGGCCTATGGGGCGGATATTACCTACGGCACCAATAACGAGTTCGGTTTCGATTATCTCCGGGACAACATGAAGTTCGATATCGCCGACTACGTTCAACGGGGCCATCACTACGCCATCGTCGACGAAGTGGACAGTATCCTTATCGATGAGGCTCGCACCCCCCTTATTATCTCCGGTCCGTCGGAGGTCTCGACCGGGAAATATTACGAGGTAAACCGGATCATTCCCCGGCTGAAGGCGGAGCTTCACTATACGGTGGAGGAAAAGAGCAAAACCGCCGCTCTCACGGAAGAAGGTGTCGCCAAAGTGGAGGAACTCCTGAAGGTGGAAAACCTCTACGATCCGGCCCATATCGACCTGGTTCATCACGTGGTCAAGGGGCTCATTGCCCATACCATGTACAAGCGGGACGTGGAGTATATGGTGAAAGACGGCGAGGTTATCATCGTCGACGAGTTCACCGGGCGCCTCATGCCCGGCCGGCGGTGGTCCGACGGACTGCATCAGGCCATTGAGGCCAAGGAGGGGGTGAAGATCGAGAGCGAAAACCAGACCCTCGCCTCGATCACGTTTCAGAACTATTTCCGGATGTACGACAAGCTTGCCGGTATGACCGGTACGGCCGACACGGAGGCCCCGGAATTCGGGAAGATCTACGATCTGGACGTCGTGGTGGTCCCGACGAACAAGCCCATGGTTCGGCAGGATTTCCCGGATGTGGTCTACGCCACGGAAAACGGTAAGTTCAACGCCCTGATCGATGAGATCGCCGACTGCAACGAACGCGGCCAGCCCGTACTGGTCGGGACGATCTCCATCGAGAATTCCGAGCGGCTTTCGTCCATGCTCAAGCGCCGGAAGATTCCCCATTCGGTCCTGAACGCCAAGTACCACGAAAAAGAGGCTGAGATCGTGGCCCAGGCCGGGCGCCGGGGTGCGGTCACCATTGCTACGAACATGGCGGGCCGCGGCACGGATATCGTCCTTGGCGGAAACCCCGAAGGTATTGCCCGGGAACTGCTCCGGGGCAAGGACAACCCCTCCGATGAAGATATGGCCGACGCTTTGGCGCGGGCGGAACGGCAATGTGAACAGGAACGGGAGGACGTCGTTCGGGCCGGGGGGCTCCATATACTCGGCACGGAGCGGCACGAATCCCGCCGTATTGACAACCAGCTCCGGGGGCGTTCGGGGCGGCAGGGTGATCCGGGGTCGTCCCGGTTCTATCTCTCCCTTGAAGACGATCTGATGCGGATCTTCGGGTCCGAACGTATCCAGGGGCTTATGGGAAAGCTCGGGATGGACGATACGGTACCTATCGAGAACAAGATGGTGAGCCGTGCGATCGAGAACGCGCAGAAGAAGGTGGAGGCCCACAACTTCGATATCCGGAAACATCTTCTCGAATACGACGACGTGATGAACAAACAGAGGCAGGAAATCTACGACTTCCGGAGAGAGATCCTGCAGGCGGACAATCTCGGGGAGCAGATTCTGGAAATGGCCGAAGACCGTGTCGGCCTCCTGGTGGATATCCACTGTCCCGAGGATCGCCACCCGGAAGATTGGGACCTGGAGGGGCTGTCGGCGGCTGTGGCGACCCAGTTCGGGTTCCCGGTGGAGGTCACGGCCCGGGGCAGGGAGGCGGTGGAAGACGAAATCAACGCCGTTGTCCGGGCCGCCTACAAACGCAAAACCGAGGAGCTGGGACCGGAATTAATGAAGTTTCTTGAAAAGGAACTCCTTCTCCGGGCGATCGACATGCAGTGGAAGGACCATCTCCTCAGCATTGATCACCTGAAAGAGGGTATCGGGCTCAGAGGCTACGGCCAGCGTGATCCGGTGGTGGAATACAAAAAAGAGGCGTTTGAACTCTTTGCAGACCTGGGAGACCGGATCGCGTCGGAGACCGTGGCGAAACTCTTTAAGATCCAGGTGGCCCGGGAAGAAGAACTGCGGGAGTCGGTGGCACCCCCGAGGCAGGTTGAAATGAACCTGTATAATAGTACTGCGGGAGGGGGGGGAGGTACCCGCACCGTTGTCAGGAAGAAAGACAAAGTGGGACGAAACGCGCCATGTCCTTGTGGCAGCGGAAAGAAGTTCAAGAAGTGTTGCGGGGTCAATGCATAGAGTTTTAATCCTCTGCTCCGGCGATGCGTGGCTTGAGCCTCTGGAAGGTGATCTTCGAGAGGCGTCGTTCGAGCCGATCCGCGTTTCCGACCAGGACGGTGCCGTGCGTCTGCTGAAAGAAGGCCGTGTCGATGCCGTCGTAGTCGAGAAAGGCTGGTGCAAGGGCAATGCGGCGAAAGACATGCGCCGGGCCTTGGGAAGTGTGCCCCGGGTGGTGGTTTCCAACGACAATTCGTACCGGGGTGTCGCGTCGTGGCTTCGGGATCGTCCCGGCGCCTCGCTCCGCATGCCCGTTGAAGGAGCGGAACTCGTCGGGACCCTGAACAACGTTCTGCGGTTCGGCTCCGCCGAAACCGAGCGCAGACATCTTGCCGAATCCGCACGGAGCCAGGCGCGGCAGATGCGTACCTTCGAGGAATTGACACGGGCCCTCACCTCGACCCTCGATACCGAAGTCATCCTGGACGTAATTATGAAAAAGGCCACGGCTCTCACTCAGGCCGAGGCCTGGTCGCTTCTGCTCAAGGATGAAGAGACGGGGGATCTGGTCTTTCAGCGTGTCCGCGGCGGGGCCGGAACGTCTCTTAAGGAAAAGAGGATCGCCCCGGATCGGGGCATCGTCGGCTGGGTCGCCCGGGAGGGGAAACCTGCCATCGTCAACGATGCCGAAGAGGACTCCCGCTTTCTCGGCAGGGTAGACCAGGCCACGGGTTTTCGGACCAAGAATCTTCTCTGTGTGCCGATTCAGGCCAAAGGCCGGGTGATCGGGGTCCTGGAAGTCGTCAATAAAAAGGGCGGCGAGGATTTCACGGAGCACGATCTCGAGGTCGTGGGCCGTTTCGTCGGGCACGCGGCCCTGGCCCTGGAACTTGCGGACCTGTATCAGAAGATGGCGGAAATGGCCATTACCGATGATCTGACCAAACTCTTTAACATGCGTTACCTCAACAGGACCATTGAGGGAGAGATCGAGCGGAGCAATCGGTACGGCACGGCGGTATCGCTGATTTTTCTCGATATGGATCACTTCAAGAATATCAACGATACCCACGGGCACCTCGTGGGAAGCAAGTTGCTCGTGGAAGTCGCCCAGCGACTGCTGGGGAGTCTTCGGACCGTGGATATCGTTGCGCGCTACGGGGGCGACGAGTTCGTCATCGTCCTGCCGCAGACCGGTTCCGATGACGCCATGCTCATCGCCGAACGACTCCGCGAGGAGCTGGAACGCCACGTTTTTCTCAAGGAAGAGACAGGGGGGATTACAATTACGGCCAGTCTTGGTGTCGCCTCGTTTCCGGAGACGGCCAAGACGAAGGAAGAACTTATGAAAATGGCCGACGAGGCCATGTATTGCGCGAAGAAAAAGAGCAGGAACGCGGTCTACCGTATGACCGCGTCCGGAAACTAGAGGAACCCCTATGGCGCTATTTAATTACGCAACGAAGGAAATCACGCTCAAGGTGGTATATTACGGCCCGGGGCTTTCGGGAAAGACCACGAATATCCAATATCTTCACGAAAACATCAATCCCCAGAATAAGGGGAAACTCCTCTCCCTTGCCACCGAAGCGGACCGCACGCTGTTTTTCGATTTCCTACCGGTCGACCTGGGGTCGGTGAAAGGGTTCCGCGTCAAGTTCCAGCTGTATACGGTTCCGGGCCAGGTCCGGTACAACGCGACCCGTCGATTGGTACTCAAAGGTGCTGACGCGGTGGTTTTCGTGGCGGACTCGCAGAAGGAGATGAAGGACCAGAATATCCAGAGCTACGAGAACATGAAGGACAATCTGAAGGCCAACGGGCTGGATCCGGAGAAGATCCCCCTGGTTCTTCAATGGAATAAACGGGATCTGCCGAACGCGGCGACCGTGGAAGAACTCGACGCGACCCTGAACGACCGTCACGTCGCCGCCTTTGAAGCGATTGCCGTGGCCGGCGACGGGGTCCAGGAAACATTCAAAGAGATAACCCGCCTCCTGGTAGCCGAGGTGATGCAGAAATACCAGACGGAACTCGAACCCGCCGGGGATGCCGTAGAGGAAAAGCCGCCCACGGGGCCGACACGGAAACCCCGAAGGCTCCGGCCGCGGCCGCAGTATACCGGGACATCTGCCGAAGCCGTCGTAAGCGGTATGGGTAGCGAGCAGATGTTCGACCCCGAGTCCTTCGACGCGGGCGGGCGGGAAGGTGAGGAAGGTGACAGCGAAGAAGGGACGATAATGAACGCGGGCGAAGAGATCGCTATTTCGGAATCGGCGCCCGAGCCGGACGCCCCGGTCGAGACCGAGGAGGTACTCGAAGGGGTCGAGGAGTTTCCGGAAGACATGCCTGCGACGGCCATGCCGGTTTTTGAAGGGCCGGCGACGGAACCTGCGGTAACCGAAGAATCGGTCGAGGAGGATTTTTACGCGGTCCCCCCGCGGTCGCCCGAACTGGAGCCGGGGTACGAGCCGGTGGGCGGAGGAGACGCGTCGGCATTTTCGGAAGAGATTGCCTTCCTCCGGTCCGAACTGGAAAAGACGAGACATCAAAATGAGGAAATCCTTGCAACACTCAAAGAGGTCCGCGCACTCCTCCGCGGCTCCCGCGGGAAGTGGGTTCGTTTGTCGCTGAAATAACGCGCGCTTTTTCCTTTACGCTCATCGTAGCCCTGCTCCCGACGTTCTGGCCCGTTGCCGGCGCTGCAGAACAGGCGGGTACGGTGTTCGAGCGCGCCCGCGATCGGTACCGGGAAGGCAACTGGCGTCGCGCCGTGGCGCTGTATGAGGATAATCCGGCGGCGCTGGACCATCGCGATCTTCTGCGCTATGCCGATGCCCTTGCCAACATCCGGGAAACGGTAAAGGCCCGGGCGATCTATGAGCAGGTCAGTGCCGCGACCGATTACGATCGGCGGCTCCAGGTCCGTGCCCGTGCCGCGCAGCTTTTTCTCGGCGTCGCCGAAGGGGATCTTCCGTCGGCGGAGCGCGGGCTCCGGGATCTCGTCGAAGAAATCCCCGAGAGTTATTGGGCCCAGTTGTACCTGGGGCGGGTTCTGAAGGCCGCGGGAAAACGGTACGAGGCCTTGGCGGTGCTCTACGAGGCGGTTGATCGGGAGTCCCGGGACTTCCGGGCCTATTTCGAGATCGGGGAGATCTACGAGGCTTTATTTCTCTTTGACGCGGCGATCGATGCGTACGAAGACGCCATCTACTACAACCCCCGGTATGCCCAGGCGATCAATAATCTGGGATATTGCTATAAGGAGAAGTCGGTACTCGTTCCCGGGCTCAGGTTGTACGCCTACGCGGTGAAGAAATATCGGGAGGCGATTGCCATTCAGCCCGATAACGCGGGTTTTTACTACAACATCGGCAATGCCTACACCCATCAGGGAAAATTACGGAAGGCGTTTCAGGCGTATAAAACAGCGGTGGATCTTGAACCGGGCTTTGCAAAGGCCCACTTCAATCTGGCGAGAACCTATCAACGGTTCCGGAAACTGGACAAGGCAATTGAGGAATTCGAACTCTACCTGCGATACGGAAACCCCGCGGTATTCGATTTCGTCGAACAGCCGGAGGTGGTTCGGGAAGAGATTGAGGCAATGAAGGAAACCCTAAAGCGGCGGGGGAGGTGGGAAAACCCCTAACGCGGACAGGCCGTATCAGGGGGCAGAAGTCAGTCGGATTGACCCTGCATGGGCCAGGAGACCCGATTCGGGAAGTCAGAAGCCGGAAGTTTGTGCGCCTTCGGCGCGGACTCGGTTCACCATTCACCATTCACGTTTCACGTTCTTTTATACATTCACACATCTTCACTCATCCCCACCCGTATCCTTCGTGACCGTTCGTGATTTCCTTTATCTTTTTTCTTCTATCGTTCTTCCATCTGTGTCCATCCGTGGCCATCCGTACCCATCCGTGGACCGTTTTTCCAAACTCCTTCAAAATGCATGGGTTTTGTCGTCATTTGCACTTGTAAGAGACTATTCCTCCCGCAGGGCCTCTACCGGGTCCAGCCCCGCGGCACGCCGTGCCGGGAGAATTCCCGCGAAAAGCCCGATAACGGCCGATAATGCCTCCGCCAGGGCGACGTACGTCCAGGGGGTGTGCACGGGCAGGCCCGGCACGGCTGTCTTCAGAACCCAGCCGCCGCCTATGCCGAGGACAAGGCCTGCACAGCCCCCGAGGGCGGCGACGGCCACCGCTTCACCGAGAAAGAGGAGCAGGATCTGGCGTTTCCCCGCACCCAAGGCCCGAAGGAGACCGATCTCCTGGGTGCGTTCCGTTACCGCAATCGTCATAATCGTCACGATACCGACCGCAGCGACAAGCAGGGATATACCCCCGAGTCCCCCCACGGCGAAGGTCAGCACACCGAGGACGTTCCCAAGGACCTCGAGCATCTTTTCCTGGGTAATGATCGTAAAGTCCTCGTGTCCGTGGCGGAGCCTGAGGATGTTTCTGACACTGCGTTCCACTTCGTCGACACCGGCAACGGCAGAGTAAAGGAGATCGATCTCCATAAGGCTCTCCCGGTTGAGCAGTTCCAGCGCCCGTGCCGCCGGGATATATACGGCATCGTCCATGTCGAATCCCAGGAACTGTCCCTTGGATTCCATAACGCCGATTACCCGGTACCGTTCCCCCCCGATACGCACCGCTTTCCCGAGTGGGTTCTGATTGCCGAAGAGTTCCGTTCTCACTTTCGAACCCAGCACCGCATAGGCTCGAGGGGCCCGGGGATCGTCCTCGGGGAGAAAACGGCCGAACGCCACGGAAAAACTCCATACCTCGGGCAGATCGGGGCCGACGCCGTTCATATAGGCCCGCCGGGCGTTGTTTCCGAATTTTACTTCGACGTTACCTTGCACGAACGGTACGACTCCCCGGACGTAGCTCAGCCGGCCCAGTGCTTCCGCATCGGCAAAGGTCAGGGGCCGTACGGTGCCGATGACGGCGCCTGAGACACCGTGGGTCTGGACTTTCCCCGGCGAGACAGCCATGATGTGGGTGCCGAACTGGGAGAACTCGGCCAGTACGTAACGCTGAACCCCCTCGCCGAGGGACGTGAGGATTACCACAGAGGCAATTCCCACCGTAATTCCCAGGCCGGACAGAAGCGTTCGGAGGGGATGATCCAGAAGGGACCGGAAGATGAAAAGCACCTTATCCCGCGTCGTCATGGATGACCCCCAACGTAATGTCGGCGCCGCAAAAAGTCGGAACAACCGTCATCGCGAGCGAAACGATCTCGACGTTTGCAAGCCATTGAGAAGACAAGATTGTTCCGCCGTGTTGCGGATTTTTTGAGGCCACCGGACCCGTATCATCCGCCACCGTAAGGTTACCTCTTTGAGAGTGCCGCGACCGGATCGAGCCGGGCCGCACGACTGGCCGGAAGCAGGCCGAAAGCAAGGCCCGTGGTGATTGAAACGGCGAAGGCCGAGCCGGCGGCCCAGAGAGGCGGGGTGAGGGACAAGATGGGGTAGAACTGTTCGATTATCCAGGCGCCGCCGTAACCCAGGATAAGCCCCGCCACAGCCCCGAGGAGCGACAGGAGTCCCGCTTCCGCAAGAAACGCATTCCTCACCTGACCGTTTGTGGCCCCCAAGGCCTTCAGGAGGCCGATTTCACTGCGTCTCCGGGCCACGGAGATCAGCATGACGTTCATAATGAGAATGCCGGCCACGGCCAGACTTATGGCGGCGATCCCCGCCACCGCCAACGTGAGCGTCCTGAAGATGCGATCAAACGCCCCGAGTACCGAATCCTGGCTGATAACGGTGATGTCGTCTTCCCCGTCGTGCCGTTCCTTGACGATACGCAGGACGTCTTCCTTTGCCGCCGCCACCGACTCCCTCGAGCGGGACTCGACGAGTACCCGGAAAAGCGACGGGGTATTAAAGAGGGCCTGGGCGGAGGCCACGGGAATGATGACCACGTCGGAGAAGTTCACGCCGACGGAAACCCCGCCCGAGGCGAGTATGCCGATAACGCGGAAACGACGGTCCCCCACGGCGAGCCACTGCCCCAGGGCCCTGGACGGACCGAAGAGTTCGTCCCGCACCTTCTTGCCGATGACACACACGGAAAGGCCCCGTTCCGGATCGCCGCGGGGAAGGGGTTTCCCCTGGGCCATTTCGATGTGGCGTATCGGGAAGAGCGTTGATGTGGATCCGAGGATCATGGTTTCCCGTTGGCGCCCGCCCCAGCCCACGGGCGCCGCTCCCACGTTCACGGGTGCCATCCTTCGCACCGCCCGGCTTCTTGTCATGGCAACCGCATCGGCGATGGTGAGGTCCCGGGGGGTCTCTCCAAGGAGGGGCGGAGGTCCGCCCGTGGTCTCCGATCTGCCCGGAAGAACGATGAGAAGATTGGTCCCCAGGCTGGCAAATTCCTCGGTTACGTACCGGCGGGCCCCGTCGCCGAGGGCCGTGAGTACCACAACAGCGGCCACCCCGATGGCCATGGCAAAGGCCGTGAGGGCCGATCTGCCCCGGTAGCCCAGATGCGCCCCCACGGCGAAACGGAGGACGTCGCCGACCGTCACGGGCGCGTGCCCTCGTCGGCGACAATTTCCCCGTCCACAATGCGAATGCGGCGTTCCGCCCGTTCCCCGATCTCGGGGTCATGAGTGACGATGATAAGGGTGATGCCGTGTCCGTGGAGTTCTTCCAGGATCCGTATTACATCACCGCCCGCGGTCCGGTCCAGGTTGCCCGTAGGCTCGTCGGCCAGGATAACGGCCGGCTCGAGTATCGTGGCCCGGGCAATGGCCACCCGCTGTCGCTGGCCTCCGGAGAGCTGGTCCGGGCGGTGCCCCGCCCGGTCGCCCAGGCCGAACCGTTCCAGGGCCTTCGTGACCCGCCGGGATCTTTCCGCTCCTCCGATGCCCGCCAGCATCAGGGGAAGGGCGACATTTTCCGCCGCGCTCAACCGAGGCACCAGGTGAAAGAATTGGAAGACGAATCCTATGCTCCTCCTGCGCTCCCGGGCAATGTCCTCGTCGTCGAGCCCCGTGACGTCCTGCCCCTTTAGCAGATAACGGCCTCCGGTGGGACGATCCAAAAGCCCGATCAGGTGAAGCAGGGTGGATTTGCCCGAGCCCGAAGGCCCCATGATCGAGACGTACTCCCCGGCGTCGACCGTAAGGTCCACGTCCCGGAGGGCACGCACGTCCTGGTCCCCCACCGGGAACGTGCGGCAGAGCCCCTCGAGCCGTATCACGTCTGCGGCCTGACGGCCTCGTCGATAACGGCGCGGGCGCCGTCGCGGATGCCTTCCCGTTCCACCGACGTGACGACCCGTTCCCCGGCGGATACCCCGTCGATGACCTCCACGTATTCCCAGTTCGCCAGCCCGGTCTTCAGGGTCCGTTCCCGGAGCAGGTCCCCTGCCGGGTCGTATACGTAGACCCGGTTTCCCTCTACGACCGCTTCGGCCGGAACCCGCACCACATCGTTTCTGACGGAGAGGATCACCTCCACGTCGGCGCTGTAGCCGGCCAGAAGCCCGCCCGTGTCTTCCGGATTATCGAAGGCAACCTCCACGTCGACAGTGCGGGCCTGCTTTTTCAGGTCCAGGACGTAAGGGGCGATCCGCCGGACGTGGCCGGGAAAGAACCGGTTACGAAAGGCATCGAGACTGATACGTGCCGGAAGCCCGACCTTGACGGCGGGGGCGTCGACCTCGTCAAGGGGGGCGGATACGTAGATACACGAGTCGTCGATCAGGTCTACGGCCGGCGGCGTAGGGATTCCCGGGGGCGACGGCGTCGTGAATTCGCCCCGTTCCCCATTGACCTCGGCCACGACCCCGGCAAAAGGTGCACGGAGGATGGTGCGTTCAAGGGCCGCTTTATCCACGCCGAGTTGGGCTCGTTCCGTCTTTACCGCTTGACGGGCGGCGTTGCAGGCTGCCTTCCGGGCCGCGGCGTCGGTACTGGTCGTATCCGCCGTGCGCTCGGACGCAAGCCCCTGCCGCCTGAGTTTCAGGATACGCGCCGCCTCCCGGTCGGATACCTGGGCGAGCAGACAGATTTCTTCGGCCCGTGATTCGGCGGACGCCACCCGTCCTTTCGTGAATTCGATTCTGGCGCGCAGATCCTTGTTCCATACTTCGAGCAGGATGTCTCCGGCGTTCACCCGGCTCCCCTCTCGTACGTTGAGGGTGGCGATCATACCGCCTGCGGCAGGAGAGAGTTTCGCCCTGCGGCAGGGTTTTACCGTGCCCGCCCGGGTATTGGCCACGGTGGATTCGACCACTCCCCGCTCCACGGCCCGGAGGGTGACCTTCACCGGGTCCGGCCGCGCCGCATAGCGGACCCCGGCGCCGAGAGTCAGGAGCCCCGCGACGACAAGGACGATATAAAGGGTTCTGCGCCCCATCAGTTCTTCAGTTCCGCGTACACCGCTTCCATTGTACCCGTTTTTTCTTATGAAGGAAGTCACTTCCCTCGCGGAAACTGCCCCGGTTTCCACTCCCGTCCGTCAAGACTGTTATCATCAGGCATGGAACGGGTTTTCGAAGAGGGTGGTCGTACTCTTCCTGCAGAGGGGTTCCGGATTGGCGGCATTTCCATCCCCCCGGGCGGGGTACTCGCCCCCATGGCGGGGATCACCGATCTCCCCTTTCGTATTCTGTGCCGGCGATACGGCGCCGGCCTTGTGGTGTCGGAAATGGTGAGTGCCGAAGGCCTGATCCGAAACCAGCGGGGGAGTCGTGTTCTCCTTGCCACCGACGGAGAAGAGCGCCCCGCGGCCTTCCAGCTTTTCGGCAGCCGGCCCGCGTCCGTGGCCCGGGCCGCGGAAATACTCTGCGAAAACGGGGCTGATATCGTGGATATCAACATGGGATGCCCGGTACGCAAGGTTGTGTCCAAGGGTGCCGGCTCGGCTCTCATGCGTGAGCCCGGGCGGGCCCGGGAGATCATGCGCCTGACCGTAGCGGCCTCTTCCGTTCCGGTTACGGTGAAGATCCGGTCCGGGTGGGACTACGATTCGATCAACGCGGTATCGTTCGCCCGTATGGCGGAAGACGAGGGGATTGCCGGCATCACCGTCCATGCCCGGACGTCGCGGCAACTCTTCGGGGGCAGTGTCGACGTGGGGATCATCCGGGCCGTTAAGGACGCGGTGACGATACCCGTGATCGGCAACGGGGACGTGAAGCGTCCCGAAGATATAGCGGCGATGATGTCGATGAGCGGGTGCGATGCCGTAATGATCGGCCGGGCCGCCCTGGGCAACCCGTGGATATTTCAGGGCCGCGGGCGGCCCGACGATCCGGCGGAGCGTTTCCCGGCGTTTCGGGAAATCGTCGCCCTCCTCCTGACGCACGCCGACCCCCGCGTCGTGGACGTCAAAGCGATAAAACACGCCCAATGGTTCGCAAAAGGATTGCCGGGCGCGGCCGAGTTCCGGTCGTCGCTCTATCGGGACCGCCCGGACGTACATGAGGTGCTCGCCCGGGCCGAAGCCTTTTTCACGGGGCAAGTGGCGAGGGACCGGGGCGGCTGACGATTTTCAACCGCCGACGTCTTTTCCCGGCCTTTCCCGTCGCACGTCTTACCCTTACAGTTGCAGTGCGCCGTGCAAAGGCACGGTCTTTCAGTGGGTGCAATTCC
>CAYYSS010000023.1:0-17981 GCA_964474325.1 uncultured Nitrospirota bacterium | reverse complement strand
GTATCGAACCAGGCGGGGAGTTCTCCGCCGGGCAAACCGGTCGGCCCCCGTGGATTATACGGGGTCTGCCTGTTCTTATACGCATTTTCATCGTACCAGTCTTCGACCCATTCCGCTACATTTCCCGCCATATCGTAGACACCTTCCGGGGTAGCCCCCCCGGGGTAGCTCCCAACGGCAACGGGGCCGGCCGCCGGGTCCAGGCCCGCCCGGAGCCGCGCGGGATCCCAATCGTCGCCCCACGGATACATCCGTCCGCCCGTGCCCCTGGCGGCCCGTTCCCATTCGGCCTCCGTGGGGAGCCGTTTCCCGGCCCAGCGGGCATAGGCGGAGGCGTCGCGCCAGGACACTCCGCGGACGGGAACGGATTTCTGCTTATCGATCAGCTCACGCACACCCGGACGGGCCCTCACGACGACGGTCCGCAACGCCTGGATGTCGGCCGGCGGAATACCCATCATATCCCCAAGCGCGGCCGTGGCCGCCTGCCACCGTGCCGCATCGGCGAGGCGGGCCTCGTATGCGGCCGGGTCTTTGGGGCCTGTGTCGTCGGCGAGAAATTCCTTGAATGTCATGCCGTAGCGGTCTTCAAAGTGGCGAAGCAGGTCGAGGCATCCCTCCGCCGAATAGCGAAACCAGAATCCTTCTATACGGTCGAACGAAGCGGTTTCACGGACGTAACGGGCGAAATCCCCGTTACGCGCTTCGTGGATATCGATGTAAAAAGGATCGAGCCGGACGCGGTGGGCGGGGCCTTCGTCGTAGTTCCCGGAGTCCGTACCCATCGTGAACTCGCCGCCGGGGATCAGGATCATGTCGTCAGTGACCGGGGAAGCAAAGCCCCGGACAGCGGGAACGAGGATACACAGCGCACATATCCCGATCCACAAACCGCGGAAAAGCCCCGGTGGTTCTTTACCTCCCGATCCGTTGAATCCCACCGGTGGGTTCATTTTCCGCGGGCTCATAAATCCTTCGCGCACCGGAACCCCAGGGTGAAGGTTCGATACAGGGGTTCCCGGCCCTCCCGGGCCGTGGTTCTCACCCCGCTCGGATAGCTCCGCGAACTGCCGCCCCGAACGGTCCGTTTCCCCGGGGCCGAAGGTGCGTACAGGTCGGCAGTCCATTCGGCGACGTTTCCGGCCATATCGTCCAGGCCGTAGGGGCTTCTGCCCCGGGGAAAGCTGCCCACCGGCGCCGGATAGATATACCCGTCTTTTTCCACAGACATGGAACGTTCGTAGTGACTGCCGTAAAACTCTTCCTGCCAACGGGCCGCGGGAATATCGACTCCTTTCTTCTCGCCGCCGATATTGGCAAGGCCCCACTCCCATTCCATTCCCCAGGGCCAGCGCCGGCCGTCGGTACCCCGGGCCGCCAGTTCCCATTCGGCCTCGGTGGGGAGGCGTTTCCCGGCCCAGGCGGCGTAGGCGTAGGCATCGTACCAGTCCACCCCCACGACCGGGGCCTCGTCCCGGGTGAATGTCGCGTCCGAAAACGGCGCCGTCCGGGCGTAGGACGGATTGTTCAGAAGAGGGTTAAACGCTTTCCAGTACCGGGGCGTATGGTCTTTGCGGGGCGGTTCGTCCGGGTGGCAGAGACCATGGTCGCCCCGCTCGGAGATCCACGTGAGAAAACGCCGGTATTGGGCGTTGGTGACTTCGAACCGGTCGATGGCATAGGGATCAACCGAAACTTCCCGGGGCGCCTCGTCGGCGTGACGCCACGCGGAATCCGCCCGGGCGAGAAAAACCTGAAAAGGCCGCAGGGGTTTTTGCCCCGGTGGGCGCGCGGGGAGGTCGGGATGATGGTCGCTCGTGCCCATTGTGAACGTAGCGGCCGGGACGGCGATCATGATCGAGCCGTCCTTGTCGTGGTGCAGCTCGCCGGCCGGCCGGGTCCCCGGATCTCCGTGGGCTCCGGGGGCCGCGCCGAGGGCGGTCAGGAGGGCGACAGCGGAAACAAGGAGCGGGAATTTCATTCGATCGCCTGCATGAAGTCGACGAGGTCGTCCACGTCGCGACCCCTGAGGTGGATCGTCCCGCCGTGGGTATCGACGCCGAGACGGGCTTTTGCCCCCAAATGCCCCTTGACCCGGTTAATCGGGGAACTGAAGAGAAAGGTCTCGTTGAAGCCGACTTCGCGTCTGCCCGGCCGTTCCGGCACACCGCCTATCAACACCGGATATTTGAACCTCCCGAGGGCCGGATGCCCCGGCGTTGCCAGAACCTCCCGGAGTGTGCGTGCCATACCGTTGTGGAGAAACACAGGCGGCCGGTCCCAGATTCCCCGGAGCTGAAAAGGCGTAAAGTGGCCCTGGTTCTCCTCCGCCCGTCCGCGATCCCACGGCTCCAGGTCCCGGCGATAGCCGTTTGCGGAGTCGAGCCGGTTCATACCGACGAGGGTGAACGAGGCGTCCCGTACCGTAAGTGCGACCATCGGGGGCATGGCCTGCTGGGGGTTTTCAGGGAAATCCTTCCGGGCGAAATTCGGCGGTGGATGACAGCTTGCGCACCCCACCTGCGGGTGGTTGAAGAGTTTCTCCCCGCGGCGCACGGACAGCCTGCCGCGATCGAAAGGATTCGGCAGAAGGCGGGGTTCGTTGATCTGCCACTCGCCCACGAACCGCTGAAAGTCACGGAGTACCGCGGAGCGGCCGAGATACCGGAGGGACTGATCCCTGAAAAAAGAGTCCCGGCGTTCCTCAAGATCCCATTTAAACGCCGTCGAGGTATCCATGCTTGACTGGACGTCGTCGATGCCGAGCAGGATGTACTGGGCCCGGATGTTCGTATAGTCCCCCTGGGGCGTCGGCCCCATGAAATCGTCCGCCGGACAGTGCTCCATGATCATGGAGCGGGGCTCGAAGGCGGAGATTACGCCTTCGAAGAAAAACGGCTGGATCGCAAAGAGGCCCCGCATCTGGGGAACGCCCATGGTCCCGCCGATGACGAGCTGGCCGCTTGCCTCGGGATCGGGCGAGAGGAACTCCTGTCCGAGGACCTGGCTTACACCCCAGGGCCGGCCGTCACCCATATCCAGGTAGTGGCAGTGGAAACAGGCGGTATCCCCGTCCGACGACCAGAAGGCCGAGTGGGCGAACAGTTCTCCCCGTTCCGCATTGGTAGCCGGCACGGGCCGGGCACGTACCGAGGGATCGACAACGACCTCTCTGCTTGCGCCGGAGCGCGTATCGATAACGGAGATGGATCCGCCGAGAAAATTCGCCGTAAAGAGCAGGCCGTCCGAAGGGGTATTCGGTCTGCCTGCGGTAATCCCCGTGGGCATGAGACCCGTCCGGTAGACCGGACCGGGTTCGAGAACATCGCTCGGCTCGCCTCCCGGAACCATGGCTTCGGGCCGTATGGTCCACGTCTGGACTTCGGCCGAGGCCTGCATGGAGACGTAGAGGCGGTTTTCGATGCGGGCGATTTTCTCGGGCACCGCGCCCGCGACCCGCATGAGGTCCGGCGGGATGTCACCCTTCATATCGCCGAAGGTGGACTCGGCCGTATCCGACGTATACCGCACCCAGCCCTGGTGGGCCTCGTACCGGTTCGCCTTTAAGAGGTAATCGAGTTCGGGCCCCGTCGCGTGAGATTCTTTACCCGCGACTTCTGCGCGGTCTGCAAAAGAGTTTATGCGGTTTGAAGAGCGCCCGTTCGGTTGCGGTTCCAAGTCCGCCCTGGGAATCGGGAGGGCCGAGAGATCGATGGCGACCAGGTCGTTCTGAATATCCCGGAACTTTATGGCCGCGGTGCCGTCCACCGCGTCGAAGGGGCCGAGTACGTCCTGGTCTTTCCGGGGAAGTACGCGGCCGGTCCGCTGGTATCGAAGCCCGCCCGACCACGTGTCCCGCCAGAGAGAGAACTGGGCCGCGGGGTTTTCCTCGTCCCAGGTCTCGCCGCCGTAGGGATCCCGCTCCCGGACCACGCCAAAGCCCACACCCTCGCTGGTGACGAAAAGAAAATCACGGTTGCGCGCGGGGTCCCGGAAAACGGCCAGATCGTTGACCACGTTCTGAACGTAGATACCGCCCACCTCTTGCAGGGTTTCCGTGTCCACGACGCTGATGTCCTGGGTCCCCGTGTTGCCCACGTAGAGGTACCGGCCTGTGGAATCCAGGGCCGCGACCTTCGGTTTGCTCCGGGGGTTGCCCACCGGAATACCGGGTCCGGGCCGAGAGGCCTTTATCCACTCCGCGAGGCGGCGGTAGTCGGGATCGTTCGGATCGTCGAAGACAACACCGCCTCCGTGACGGACGAAGTCCGCCGGGGCGTCACCGTAACCGCCGAGTTCCCGTGCCGCCGGCGCGCGGAGGAGCCGGCTTTCCTCGGGCCGGAACGTGTTTATGTGTTCAAGGGCGCTTACGAAGGTTTTCCGGGCCTCCGGTCCCGCGACGAACGCCCCGCGCAGGGTGTCGTGGCATTTGGCCGTGCCGCACCGCCGGACGAGGAGGCCGTTTATGTTTTCTCCACCGGGCCCGTGCCGGAAAAACGTCTTTTCGTCCACGCCCCCGAGGACCCGCATGGTTGCGGAAAACACGCCTCCGCTTGTGTCGATGTCCAGCACGAAGACCTGGTCAAGGTAGCGGTTCGTGACGTAAGCGCGCCGGCCTGTCCTGTCGAATACCATGCCCTGGCAGTAGAAATCGAGCGGTATTTCGCTTACGACCTCGTCGGTTTCCGTATCGATTACGCTGGCGAAATTCGAATACCGGTTCGTCACCACGATAAAACGGCCCCCGGGATGCAGGGTAAGTCGATAGGGGCTCGAGCCCGCGGGGCCGGTTTCGCCCGTCGGCCGCAGGGCAATTCGCTTTATGACCCGGCCGTCCTGAACCCCGTAGACCGCCACCTCGTGGCCGGGTTGGAGCTCCGAACCCTGGAGTCCGACGTAGACCTTCGTACCGTCGCCGGAGACGACCAGATCGAACGGATGGTCGCGCAACGGCTGGGGTTCGGGCCGGGGGTTGGGGTTCTTGACAGGCGTGAGGCTCTCCCGTTTGTAGCGCGCGCCGTAGGCCCAGCGACTGCCGGTGAGAATGCCGAACAGAGACGGGGGCGATGGTTGCCCCGAGGACGGAGCCGGGGTTTCGGGCGGGGCCGGGGTAGCGTCCGCCGAGAGGCTGACCCCGGTTGTCACCGGGGCCGTGACGAACAGGAGCGCCAGAAGAGTGAAGGCCCGTTTCATTAAAGACCTTTTATATAGGCGATGAGGTCCGCGAGTTCCTCATCGCTCAGGTTGTTCGTAATCCCGTGGCGGTCGTCGGGGTTGTGTTTCCGGAAGATATCCTCCAGGGTCTTGGCCCTGCCGTCGTGGAGGTACGGTGCCGTGCGATAGATTTCCCGGAGGGTCGGTGTGTCGAAGGCCGTTCGGAAATCGTTCGGCCCCTTGAGACCGAGGTCGTAGAGTTTGCCGTCTTCGAACGTGGGCGGGATGTGGCACCGGTTGCAGTCGGCCCGGTTGAAAATCTTCTCGCCGCGGGTACGCGCCCCGGGGTTTTCATTCCGGTAAGGGTTCGGTGCCCGGGGAGGGTCACCGAGAAAGATGACGAGAGCGCGGTGCTGGTCCGGGGTGGGAAGGAAGCCGAGAAAGCGTTGTCCCGCGGCAACGGCCGCGTTCATATCTTTTCTCACTCCGGTCCACATGGCGGGCGGTGTGTCCACCACGTCGTGGAGGGACTTGGCGTTTTTTGGATTGCCGAAACCGTCGTTTGCCAGATCCCAGTTGAGTCCGTCCATGGTGGCGTCTTCCTGATG
Source organism: uncultured Nitrospirota bacterium (assembly GCA_964474325.1). Lineage (GTDB taxonomy): Bacteria > Nitrospirota > Thermodesulfovibrionia > SZUA-242 > CAYYSS01 > CAYYSS01. Next base: position 12,219 of record CAYYSS010000023.1, on the reverse strand, counting down.
ACAGCTCGCGCAGCTGAACCACCGCTGAAAACAGAGATTTGCGTCGTTGACGAGCATCTCCCCCCGGCGCCGAAGGTCCGGCTCCGGACTGCGCCCCGACGGATCCAGGAAGACGGTTTCGAGAAGAACGCCTTCGGGATCGAGAATGGAAATGCTGTCGGAGAAATAATTGGCCACCCAGACTTCATTCCGGTCGGGGTGATAGACAACCCCCCGGGGGCCTTCGCCGCCGGCCCGGACCCGCCGGGCGATCCCCCGTTTCCGAAGGATCTCCACGTCCCGCTGAAGCGCGACGACCTGTTCGGATGTCCGGGTCTCGGAGACCAGGGCGAGGGCCTTTTCCACGTCCACCACCGCAACCTGGTGTACCCCGGCCAGGGTTACGTAGAGTCGTGCGCCGTCGGGTGAGAGCGCCAGGCCCCAGGGGTTCGCTGCGCCGTCAAGAAGGTGGTCGAGAAGCAGGGTTACCCGGTGGCCGGGTTTTTCCATGTCCATTACGGTAAAACCGTTTGCGTGGATCCATCCCCGCTCCATTTGGCTCGTTTTGTGTTCATCGTGGGATACCACGTGGGCCACGAAGGCATAACGCCCGTCGGGCGTCAGGGCGAAGTACCGGAGAAGGGATGCCCGGTCGAGATCCCTCTGCTCGACGATGGCGCCCGTTGCAACGTGGATAATTGTTGCTTTGCGGGAAAGCCCGCCGCCGGTGATAAGAAATGATTCATCGGGGCTCAGGGCAAGGTAACGGGGCTCCCGGCCCACGGGTACGGTAAAACGGATCTCACCGGTCTCGGGGTCCATGGCCTGCACCGTACCGGATATATTGTTTGCGACGTAGAGTTCGTTCCGTTTCGGCGCATAGGCGATTCCATACGGCTCGTAGCCCGTGCCGAGGGCCCGTCCGGCGATGCCTCTGTCCGGGTCGACCGGGAAAACGGCGTTTTCATACCGGCTTGTCACAAACAGGATTCCCCCGGGGCCCGCGACGGCCGTGACGGGGTAGTCGGGTGCCGGGATTTCCTTGACGACCTCGCGGCTCGCCACGTCGATTACGCTGATCGAGGCGCCTGTATGATTCACCACATAGGCGCGTTTACCGTCGGGGGAAAACGCGATGTGAAGCGGAGAGCGGTAACGTGCCCGGTCGGGTAGTTCCCGGACTCCCCACGCGGCGGGCGGAGTGGCGCAAAGGGCCGCAACCGCGACAACGACCGCGATGACCGCACGCCGTCCCCCGGGGAAGTGGGGATCTATCGCTTTTTTCAGGGTCTTCATCCAGTTTGAACGCCGAGTGCGCGCCGGGTGTTTCCTGTCCGGAGAGGTCGATCGTAATAAAAATGGAGCCCCGCAGTTCCCCCCGTTAGAATCGCCCGCCGCATCCAATAGTAATTTAAGGTGGTAGCGAAATCAAGAACATACGCACCCGGCTTCGCCGGGGGCTGCGCCGTGACAGGCCCGGCTTCGCCGGAGGCGCGGGCAAGAGGCAAAAGGCTGTTTCTACCTTACATCCCCCCTCGCCCATAGCCTATCCTTCACGCCGCCGCCACTCGGTGGTTGTGGATCCGACGCCACGTTGGGAAAGTTCCGTTATTGTCTCCTCAATCACCAGTCGCACCGGTTCTACCGGTTCGTCGCGGGCGGCCTCGAGAAAGGGCAGGCCCCGGGGATCACGGATAATACCCAGGGCGTAGGCCCCGTCCCCCCGCACGTTCGGTACGGGGCTTTGGAGGGTTCGTGCCACGTCCGGCACGAGCGCCGAGATTTCTTCGGGAAATTCGTCGGCAAGGGTCTCGATAAGCGCGACGGCGCCCATACGTACCCGGCTTCGCTCGTCGTTCATCAAGTGTGGAATAAGCGTAAACGGGGCGTAGTTTCTGCGGAGCATCTCGACGATATTATCAAGAAAGCCGGCCTCCATATAATCGGCGACCATGTCTTCAAACGGCTGGTCCGGCGTACCGGCGGATGCAATAGGCCGAGGTGAACCAGGGGCGGGCATCAGGCTCATTTTCCGGGGTTGAGGAAGTCCCGGTGCGAATTTTCCGCATCGATAACGGTGGTCATTTCTTTACCCTCCCGGAGAAAACGGACCGGAATTTTCCGCATGGCTCCGATTTTTTCCCGGGCTTCGCGGAGGCATTCGCTGTGGCAGGCCTCCTGAACGCCGAATTCCACGATAAGGTCGCCTCCCAGGAGGACATCCTGCTTATTGATCCGTGCCGGGATTGTGCCCCCTTTAAGTCCGGCCTTTTCGGCGGGGCTTCCGGATGCAACCCTCTGGATCAGCATTCCCCCGCCGAGATCCAGGTTCATGGTCCGGGCGAGGTCTCTGCGGTTCAGAAAAATCGCCTCGATGCCAACCCACAGACGGTCTTCGAGGGCGAGCAGGGCCTTTGCCGTATTGATGGCGACCATGAAATTGAGGCCTTGGGAGCCCCCGGTGACGGATACGATCCGCGATGCGATACCGATTACTTCTCCGGAAGAGTTGAACACGGGTCCGCCGCTGTTGCCGCTGTTTATTGCAGCGTCGGTCTGGATGAATTCGGTGGGTATCGTGCCGTCGTACAGAAGATCCCCCTGTCGGAAGCCGCTTATGTATCCCACGGAAAAGGAGTTTTCCAGGCCATAGGGATTTCCCACCACGTAGGCCCGCTGACCCACGGCGACCCGGTCGGAGTCCCCGAGTACGGCGTGTTTGAGGTCGGGTTCCGGCGGGACGAGCCGAAGAAGCGCTACGTCGGCGCTCGGTTCACTGAAGAGGAGTTCCGCCGCATGCTCGGCGCCGTCGTGGGTCTTTACCAGGATCTTGTCGGCACCGTCCACCACGTGTGCGGCGGTAAGCACGTGGCAGTCGGGCGAGATCAGGACCCCGCTTCCGAGAATGTGCTGAACCTCCTGGGTCCCGTGGGCCACGACCCGTTTCGCCGCCGTAACGGTTACCACCGAGGGAAGGACTTCGCGATAGAGTTCTACCGTCCGGGCCTCTTCCCCGGCGAGGTTCTTAGGCGGGCGTCGGGCCTTCGGGCCGGCGTGTTCGGCAATGGCAGTCGTTACGAAACACAATGCCGCGACAAGCGAGGCAGCGGTGAACCGGGTAAATGCTCCGATGTTCGTCATGCGGTTTCCCGACTACGATTATACGGCTAAAACGGTTTGCGGGGCCTGCCTCGCGATCACCGCACGCCTGTGCCGCCGCGCCGGAAAGCGCGGGCGGGAGGCAAGGGGCGAGGGGCGAGGGGAATGAGAGGCGGGAAGACGGAAAAGGGAAGACGTAAGAAAGGGAAAAGATGTCGGCGGTCGGCAGTTTTTGAAAGTTAGACGGGAAACGGGAGACGTTAGACGTTTTTTTCCGTACTTCTAACTTCTAACTTCTTCCCTCTCCCTTCAGACAGCCATTCACCATTCACGTTTCACAATTCACGGCCGTTAACCTTGAACCTTATTGTTCATCCCCCCCTCGCCTATAGCCAATAGCCTCTTGCCTGACTATCCGTTGAGGAGGCTGTCGAGCCGGGCCGGGCCTTCCTCGGGCTGACGGTTCTGTACGGCGATCCATTGGCGGAGTTTTTCCAGGGCTTTTCCCGATTCCAGGGCGTCGCGGCTCATACGTACCCCTTCGACCAGGGAATCGACCAGACCGGCGACGAAGAGGATCCCGGCGGAATTGGCGCAGACGAATTCCGTGCAGGCCCGGGAGCCGTTCCCCGCAATAACGCTTACGAAACGCCGGGCCTCCGTTTCCAGATCACCGCTCGTCGCGATTTCTTCAAAAGAGACCCGCACGATGCCCATATCTTCCGGTTCCAGATCGAACGACTCGGTCGAGCCGTTTTGCCGGTGCAGAACCCGGGTCTTTCCGCAGACGGATATCTCGTCCATGCCGTAACCGGACTCTGCGTCGGTGCCGTAGACCAGCATGGTCCGCTCGTACCCGATTTCTTTCATGAAGGCGGTTGCGGGTTCAAGCAGGCTGTCGGCGTAGACGCCGCGGAGAGCATGAGTGGGGCGGGCGGGATTGGCCAGGGAAGCGGCGATGTTCAGGGTAGAGCCGAAGCGGATCTGGCTCAGGATCCGGCCGAGAGCGCCCGGGTGGACGGCCGGACTCATACCGTTAAAAAGCCCGATTCCGGTTTCGCGAATGCTTTTTTCCACCAAGGGCACGTCGCACTCTACGTCGAGCCCCACGGCTTCCAGGATATCCACCGTGCCGCAGGCCGATGTCAGCGCCCGGGCCCCGTGCCGGGCCATACGGGCCCCTGCCGAGGCCGCCACCACGGCAGACGCCGAACTGACGTTAAAGGTCTTCAATCGGTCCATTCCCGTTCCCGAGTTTTCCACGAGGGGGCCGGGAATATCGCCCGAGGCATGGACCGTATCGAACTCGTCTATGGCCGCCCAGGCCCCGGCGATTTCGTCGACCGTCTCGCCCTTGGCCACGAGGGCCGCTAAGAAGGCGCCCTGGTGCAGGTCGGGTTGTTCGTTCAAAAAAACCTCCCGAAACATTTCGTAGGTTTCGTTTCGGGAAAGGTCTTCCTTGTTGATCAGGCGCTGTATCCGGGCGCCGAATTCTTTGATCTTATCCATAACGGTCTACCTCCGTTTTTTCTGCTCTCCAGGGTAAAGGAGAATTTTTATGCCCCCCCGGGTCCTTACAAGATCCAGGGCATGTTCGAGTTCGTCCAGCGGCAGGCGGTGGGAAATCATGTCCTCGACGACGACGCTTCCGTCCGCCAGCAGGTCGAGCGCCCCGACACCGTGGCGGAAACTGCATCCGTAGGCCCCCACCACCGACTGTTCGAGATAATGCATGCGGTTTACATCTACCGTAAGGGTGGAGGCCTCTTTCGGGAGCCCGGAGAAAAACACGAGCCTGCCCCGGGGACCCAGTGAGGCGAGGGCCTCCGCATACGCCGCTCCATCCCCCACGGCGACAACGGCGGCGTCGAGGGGTTCGGCGGGAGGGCTCTCCCGTCCCTCGGCGAACGCGCGCCGCCGCGGATCCGGCTCGATAACGCAGGGTTCGGCGCCCTGGGCCCGGGCCGCCCGCGAAAGGAGGAGACCGGCCGGACCCGCGCCCCAGATACCTATACGCTCACCGGAGCGGAGCCCGGCAAGTTCCAGGGCGTTCAGGCAACAGGACAGGGGCTCGGCGAATACCGCCTGGTCCGGGGTGAGGCCGGCGGGCACCCGTATCAGACTTTTTTCCGGGGCCGTCACATACTCGGCAAAGCCCCCGTCGCGATGAAACCCCATAATCCGCATCTCCCGGCAGAGGTTTCCGGCGCCCGCCCGACACTGGGGGCACGTACCGCAACTTGTGCCCGGGTAGACGTATACCAGGTCGCCTTCCTGAAAGCCTTCGACTCCCGGTCCCAAGGCGGAGATCCGTCCCACGACTTCCTCTCCCGGTATACGGGGAAGTACCAGATCCCGGTGCCCTACGGCGATTATCTTGAGATCCGTCCGGCAGAGCCCGGTTACATCGACGTGAATAAGTACTTCGCCCCCGGCGGGCTCGGGCACGGGGAGGTCCAGGTACTCAAACGAACCAATCTGTTCCACCACTACGGCGTTCATCCGCCCAGCCTTTCCCGGCAAAAACGAAAAAAGGGTTCCAACGGACGCAGAACACCCGTCGAAACCCTTTACCATCGGGTTGCCGCTTGAGATGGGTTCCAGCAGGTCTTCTGGCTTCCCCGCCCTGCGGCGGCCTTCCCCCCCCGCTTGAACGGGAGAGTGGCGCGGTACGTCGCCGTCAGGGTCCCGTAAACCTTTTCAGGTCCCGGGCGGGGTTACAGCGTCGGGAACGCCACGGACTTTCACCGTGTTCCGGGATGCTGAAACCTATACCCCTTGAGGGGTGATTAAGTGTAACAGATTGCCTTAACGTTGCAAAAGACTCCTGGAGAAGGGGCCGGCGGAATTTTCCTGGGGATGTTGTCGCCCCTGACCCCCGACGAATTCGTCAACGATTCTCCATGTTTTTACCAGGTACATCCGGGGCGTATGGATGTCGAACGGTCCGGTGTGCGGATACTGCCCTTTGCGGTGTTCTGCCGGGAAACCGCCATGCCTTGATCCTTTTCCCTCCCTCCTTTCGCAAATCGAAGATCCGATCCGGAGGAGGGCCGGGGTGGATTTTTTTGATAAATCAGGGAAATCCCCCTCAGTTACCCGGTTTGCGGAGGGGGAAGACGCAGGCATGAGACGTAGGGTGGATTAAGCGAAGCGAATCCACCAAATACGTCTACCGGGGCCGGGGAGGTGGTGCGGTGGATCCGCCTTCGGGCCGGGAACGACCCTCCAGCTTGATCCACCCTACGGTAAAGATTACTTTACGGTCCGTTCAAGGATGGCGGGGACATTTTTGAGCCGTTCAACGACCCGGCGCTTCCCTATGGCGATCAGGATATCGAAAAGCCCCGCCCCGGCGGCCCTGCCGGTTACGATTGTCCGCATGCCGTTTATCAGTATTCCCGGTTTAATACCCAGTTCATCCGCATAGGCACGGGTGACCCGTTCGGTTTCGTCGTGGGAAAACTCTTCGAGGGCGTCGAGCCGCGTTCCCAGTTCCGCGAGCCACGTGGAGATCTCCGGGTGTTTTTCGATGTTTTTCTTCACCGGTTTCGCTTCGAGTACGTAATCGTCGGCGAAGTAGGCCCGGCCGGCCTCGACGAAATCCTTCAGCGTATGAAACCTGCTCCGGATCATATCGACCGTAGCCCGGAACCATTCCTTCCGTTCCCCGTCGTAGGCCGGATCCCAGAGGTTTTCGTTCTCGAGTTCCCTCCTGACAAGGGGCAACAGCTCGTCGATCGGCATCTCCCGGAGGTAGTGTGCGTTGATACTGAGCGCCTTCGGGTCGGTAAAGAATTTCGTGTCGGCCTTGTTGTAGTTAAAGACCGCGTTTGCCTTCGTCATCCCTTCCAGGGAGAAGGCCTCGATAAGCTCTTCGGGCGAGAAGATTTCCCTGTCGTCCGGCGGGGACCACCCGAGAAGGACCAGGAAATTGATCAAAGCCCAGGGCAGAAATCCATGGTCCCGGTAAAACCCGACCGTTACGACGTCGCCGTGGGAGCGTTTCGATATCTTCGCCTTTTTCGGATCAAGGGTAAGCGACATATGGGCGAATTCCGGCGGCCGGGCCCCCAAGGCCTCGTAGATGAGTATCTGCCGGTGGGTGTTTCCCAGCCCGTCCTGTCCCCGGATGACGTGACTGATCCGGTCCCGGATATCGTCCACTACATTACAGAGCAGATACAGCGGATCGCCGTTCGAGCGTACGATAACGAAATCCTCGATATCCCGATAGCGCTTCTCGATGGGGCCGCAGACCTTATCGATGAACGAAAGGGTCCCCGGCCGGTCCGGCACCTTGAAGCGAATCACGTACGGAAGACCCCCGGCCTCCTTTTCCCTGACGTCGTCCGGGGAAAGTTTGAGACAGGTGCGGTCGTACCGGTACGTGGTCTTGGCCGCCACCGCCGCCTCTCGTTTCCGGTCAAGTTCCTCCTTCGTGCAGAAGCATTTATAGGCATGACCTTCGCGGATCAGACGCTCGGCGACAGAGAGATGCTCCGCCCGATGTTCCGTCTGGAAATAGGGCCCTTCGTCCCAGGTGATTCCGAGCCACTCGAGGCCGTCGATGATCCCCCGGATCGATTCCTCCGTGGAGCGCTCGGCGTCGGTGTCCTCAATGCGGAGAACAAGGGTGCCGCCGTGTTTTTTTGCAAACAGCCAGTTGTAGATCGCCGTCCGGGCGCTCCCGATGTGAAGGTAACCGGTGGGACTCGGCGGAAATCGCAGACGAACTTCTGACATGGTTTTCTCCTTCTTTTCAGCGGGTCGGCCCCGCACGTACCACGTAATAATGCCAGAGCCGGCGGGCTCTTGCCAATAAGGCGGCGTCAGGTGTATCTGACGGTACGCCGAGCCCCGCACTGAGCGCTACGCAGGAGACGCAGCGCTTTCCGGTTCCGCAGCCCCGCTGTGGCGGGATGAGAAAACCGGGTATAATACGCGGCTATGAAAATCGGTATTACAGGGCTTGCAAACGCGGGGAAAAGCACGATCTTCAATTCCCTGACCGGACTAGGCGTTTCCACCGAACCCTATGCCACCACCGCGGGGGAGCCCGCCCAGGGGATGGCGCGGGTGCCGGATGCGCGCATCGACAGGCTTTCCGAGATATTCAAGCCGAAAAAAACCACCTACGCGACGGTGCAGTTCGTGGACTACCTGGGGCTTACGAAGGGTGACGCAAAACAGAACCGGAGCGTGTGCGAGTTCGTGAAAGACGCCGACGCCCTGGTTCATGTGGTGCGTGCCTTCGAAGACGAAACCGTTGTCCACCCCCTCGGGGGGGTCGATCCCGCGAGGGACGTGGAGACCGTGGAGACGGAATTGATTCTCGGGGACCTGGAACTGGTCGAGCGCAGGCTCGAAAACATGGAGCAGTCCGCCAGGAAGGGAAAGAAACCCGACCCGGCGGAGCAGGCGGTGCTTGTGAAATGTCGCGACGCCCTCGAGGGCGAACGCCCCCTCCGGGACGTCGAGTTTTCCCGGGAAGAGATCAAAGCCATGCGGCATCTGCAGTTCCTGTCCGTTAAACCCCAGGTGGTGGTGATCAATATCGGCGAGGACGATCTGGGAACGGAACGGGCGGCCCGGTGGGAGCAGACGGTATCGGCCCGGTATGCGGAGAGTTCGTCGGTCATGGTCATTACCTTAAGCGGGAAGATAGAGATGGAGATCGCCGAGCTTCCCGGGGAGGAAGCAGACGCGTTTCTTGCCGACCTGGGGATCGACGAGCCGGCCTTGAACCGCCTGATCCGGGCCTCCTACGAAAATATGGGGCTTATACCCTTCTTTACCGTGGGCGACGACGAGGTCCGTTCCTGGCCCATACGCCGGGGCGACGACGCCCTTGCGGCCGCAGGGAAGATCCATTCGGATATCCAGCGGGGGTTCATCCGGGCCGAGGTGATCTCCTACGACGATTTCATAGCCCACGGATCCATGTCGTCCGCGCGGGACAAGGGTGTGCTCCGCCTCGAAGGAAAGACCTACCCGGTACAGGACGGCGATATTATCAATTTCCGCTTCAACGTGTAATCTTGATGAATTCGTAAAAAGTACGAATTCATCAGGAATCAGTGGTCAGAAGTCAGAATGCCGGAAGTTTGTCCGCCTTTGGCGGGATTTGCTTTGACCCTTCGACCCACCTCCCCATCCGTGTCCATCTGTGGCAAAAAACACCTCTCCGTACTACCTTCATCCTTCGTGCCCATCCGTGGTCCGGATTTTATGCCGCGGTAACGTTTTCTGATATTCAGCGTCTGCGGGTTCCTCGGCCCGCGGGGATATTGTAGCGCTTGAGTTTCTTGTCGAGCCCCTGGCGGGTGATTCCGAGAAGGGCCGAGGCGCGTCTTTTGTTCCCGCCGGTCTCCCGAAGGGCGTCCTTTATGCAATGTTCTTCCAGTGCGCGGACTTTTGCAGGCATAGTGAGCCCCGTTGTGCGCGAAAACGTGTCCACGGCCGACCGTTCCCGGAAGGACTTGATTTCGGGGGAGCAGAGATCCGGGGTGATCGAGCGGCCGGCGGGGCAGAGGGCGACCAGGCGTTCCACCTCGCGAACGACCTGCCGCACGTTTCCGGGCCAGGGGTAGCTTGTGAGGAGGTCCATGGCGGCGGGAGAAAACCCGGAAACGGTCTTCGAGAAACGCCGGCTTATCTGTTCGAGAAAATGAAGAAGCAGCGGGGCCACGTCTTCGGGCCGTTCCCTGAGCGGTGGGATCCGGATTTCGATGGAAAAGAGACGGTAGTAGAGGTCTTCCCGGAACCGGCCCGTTTCCACGTCCTTTTTGAGGTCCCTGTTGGTGGCGGTTATAACCCGGATATCGAAGCGCACCGGTATTCTCCCCCCAACGCGGAGGGCCTCGCCTTCCTGAAGCGCCCGGAGAAACTTCGCCTGCATGGAAAGGGGCATATCCCCTATCTCGTCGAGAAAAAGGGTCCCCCTGTCCGCCGTCTCGAAAAGCCCCGCTTTACTCGCCCCGGCGCCGGTGAAGGCCCCTTTTTCATGCCCGAACAACTCGCTCTCGACCAGGTTTTCCGGAATGGCCGCGCAGTTAACCGGAACGAACGGTCCTTCGGACCGCCCGCTTTTGTCGTGGATCATGCGAGCCACCAGTTCCTTCCCGGTTCCACTTTCGCCCCCAACGAAAACACCCACCGGCGACGGGGCAACGACATGAACGGTATCGAGGATTTTTTTCATCGCCGGGCTTTCGGCGATGACGCCGTCGGGGCGGGACCCCGAAAGCCGCCTGTTGAGCTTTTCGGAAAGGTCGACAATCTCCTCGCTGAGGAGGATGTTTTCAAGAGCCATGGCGAGAAAGCCTGCGATTTCCTCGAGGAGTCTCGCCTCCCCTTCATCGAAACGGCCTCCGTCCGTGCGGTTCAAGGCCTGTATCGCCCCCATTGCGCCCCCGCCCGTTACGCTCAGAATAGGAACGCAGACCATGTTCCTGGTGACGAACTCCGTCCTCTCTTCAAGGTCGGCGTGGAAGCCGTCCAGCGCCGACAGGTCGTTTTCTATGACGGTTCTGCCCGACGTTACCGCCCGGCCTACGAAGGAGCCGTCCTTCGGAGCCTCAATCTCCCGTTCCTTGAGGCCCGTGCCGTATTTGAGCCAGAGGGTCTCCCCGCCGGGGTCCATGAGGAAGATGCTGCACCGCTCGGCGCCCACCACCGTAGGAACGATACCCACAAAGAAACGGAGAAGGGCGTCGTAATCATTCGCCGTCCAGGCCCGGTTCAGGTCCTCAAGACGGGTCTTGAGCCCGTTGAGCTTCAGAACGATCTCCGCAGTATCCATACGTCGGTTTCCCCGCTATATTCTTAAGTAAACATAATTTACGTATAGCAAACTTAATATACACATAGCATAATAAATACGTTAATACAAGTAGTTACGCAGTTTATTTATTAATATTGGTAAATAAAGTTGGCATTATTCCGGTGCTTTCAGGGGTTCCGCAGACCTGCCCGACGTTCATCGGCAAGCGTAAGCAATTGAAATATAAAAGTATTTTATGATTGTTCCTGTTTTGGCACGGCTTGTGATATTACCCGGGTGCAGACGGAATTCAGATCGGAAGAGGGAGGGAAGAAAATGAAACAAGTCAAGACTGAAACGGGAATGGAGAAAGGCCGGGCAAATCGGACGGCGCTGATGTTAGGCACGGCTTTATTAATGGTCGCGGTTTTGATACCTGCCGCGTGGGCCGCGGATCTTCTCGATCCGAATATGTGCTCCGACGGACAGATTCTTTATAAAAACGGCAATACGTGGCAGTGTATGACGCTGGAGGCCCGCTCGGGGCAGATGAGCCGTCCCCTTGCGGCGTATGCGGGAGAGGACATCTGGGTCGACGACCCTACGGCGCCGATTTATTTGAAAGGATATGCCGAAGGCGGGCAGGGTTCCTATGTGTTCAAGTGGACGGCCGACGACGGTACGATCATCTCCTACGGCTCGCCGGTTGTTACGCTCCCGATACCCACTGAACCGGGTGTATTCCGTTATCGCCTTGAAGTCGAAGATATGGCCGGTACGACGGCCTCCGACGAGGTGGACGTGGTGGTGGATCCCCGGTATGTAAACGACGACGCCCGGTACGAATCGAACAATACGCCCGAGACGGCGGCTATGCTCCCGGCGGAAGATTCGGTCCTCTACCTCGTTGCCTGCGAGGATGATTACTACACGGTCCCCTTCGTCGGTAAGGGCCGCCTCCACCTGGACGTGATCACCCTGGACGACACGCCCGTCGAATACGAATACGAGGAAAGCGGCGTAACGACCCTGGTCTACGAAACGAGCGCTTCCTTCGACAAGGTGACCGACCAGAACTGGGTACGGATCGGGCCCCCGACGGAAGAGTGTGTTCCCTATATCCTGATGATCCGCATCGAGCCCCTCGCCGTCGGTTTCTGATCGGCGATTATCGATAGACAGGAGGGGTCCGGGGCAGGAGCCCCCAAACCGGCGAGGCCGCCACCACCACTCCCTCCTTCACGGCCCCGCCGGTTTTTTATATTTTCCTGCCGGATTGACGTGGGCGTAATCGACGTGACGGTCGGTACAATGCCGGCGCCCTCAAAAAAATCCGCTTCGCGGCATAAAACAAGGTTCGGGGTTCCGGGTTCAAG
>CAYYSS010000022.1:0-17989 GCA_964474325.1 uncultured Nitrospirota bacterium | reverse complement strand
CTTCTCGTGGGCGGCATCGGCATCATGAACGTGATGCTCGTGGCCGTTACCGAGCGGACCCGGGAGATCGGTGTCCGCATGGCCCTCGGCGCCCGGCGCAAGGATATCCTCCGGCAGTTTCTGGTGGAGTCGATCCTGCTCAGTTCCGGCGGCGGCATCTTCGGCGCCCTGCTCGGTCTCGGAGGCGCCGGCCTGATCCGCCGTTTCTCGGCCCTTCCCGTCCGGGTCACCCCGGGAGCGGTACTCCTTGCCTTCGGGTTCGCGGTAGCCGTCGGCCTCTTCTTCGGCCTGCATCCCGCCCGAAAAGCATCACGGCTCGAACCCGTCGAGGCGCTCAGGTACGAGTAACCGGACGGAAGCGGGAACGCCCCCATGGATACCTCGGAACTCGAAGACCGTTACCGGCGGGCATTCACCCGGAAAGAGGACCGGGCGCGTGCCCTGATTGAAGCGGAAGGGCTCGGAACACTCTTCAAAGGATTGCGTCCCTGCCCCGCAGCAGAGGGGTATCGCGGCCAGGCCACGTTCGGTATCGAACACGAAGGCGGAAGACTCGGGGCCTTCGGCTTCGATCCCATCCGGGGCCGGGGGGATATGAAGGAAACCCTGTGGATCGTCCCCGCCTTTGCCCGGGGCCGGGTACTTCGTACGGCGGGTATCCTTCGCGAACAATGGGAAGATTTCCCGGTGGACGGTTTCGAACTCCGCATCCTTTTCGGCACGGAACGGATACATCTCCGCATTTCGGTAAAAAGACGAATCGAACGGGACTGGGAAACACTCGCCCGGGGACTCCGGGAAGAAATACCCGGCCTTGCCGGTCTCGCCATCCCCGCCCACGATATCACCCTGGGCGAAGAGTTCCTCCCCCACGTACTTCACGGAAAGACCATCCACGCCCACCACGGCGCATTCTTCCAGTCGAATTTCCGCCTCACCCCCGCCCTCGTAGCGGCCGTGCGGAACCTGGCGACAACAACCCCCGTGGATTCCCTGCTGGACGTCTACTGCGGCGTGGGACTCCATTGCTTCTCCATCGGAACGCCGGAGACGACTATTACCGGCATCGACAGCGGCCGGACGGCAATCGAAAGCGCCGAGTTGAACGCACAACGATCGGGCTACGCCAAGGCCCGCTTCGTCCGGCAACGCACGGAAGTATTCCTCGAAAACGAGCGCCCCGATCAACCGGATCTCCTGATCGTCAACCCCCCGCGGTCAGGTTGCGGCCCGAGCGTCGTATCCGCCCTGGCGCAAACGGCCGCGCCCAGGGTAATCGTCGTATCCTGTTCCCTGGAAAGCCACGTGACGGATCTTCGCTCGTGGCAAAGTGCAGGCTACCGGGTCCGATCAATCGAAGGATTCGACATGTTCCCCTTTTCACCCTTCCTCGAAACCGTGACCCTGCTTGAACAGGGAGAGAGGAAAAGGGAAACGGGAGAGGGGAGTCGCGGGGAAAAGATGTCGGCGGCGGGCCGTTCCCCCTGGTCCCCGGCCGGCGGCAACCGGCAACCGGAAACTACCCGTCAGCCACAGATGAACACAGATTGACACAGATGAAAGAGGAGAAGGGAAAAGGCGGAACCGGAACGCACGGCCTCCGCTGCGTTGCGCCTTCTCAGCCCTGCCGGTACCTGCGTACCGCCCCGCGCACCACGAAAAAGCCGATCACCGCCGCGATAAAACCCACGACGGTGGTCCCTGCGATAAAGGGGACCAGCAGATGGGAGAACTCGGTCAAGAAACCATTGATCGACAAATCCGACCAGACGATCTCGGGCAGGACGCGTTGAATCCCCATGAGTTTGGCGCCCACCACGAGGCAGAAGGTATAAATCGGTACGATCGTCCATGGGTTGGTTATATACACGCCCACCATCATGGCAAGTTTATTGAGCCGGAACACCTGGGCCACGATAAGGCCCATTACGGTGTGAACGCCCAGGAAAGCCGACATGCCTATGAACACGCCGATGGCAAAGGCCCAGGCGATCCTCGACGGCGGCTCGTCGATAAGGGCCATTTCCCGTATCTTGCCCGCGAGCCGGCCGAAACTCATGACGCCACCGGACCAAAATGATCCCAGCCGTCGGGCCGGAGGGGTCGCGCCTCCCCCTGCCCGTCGATAACGGTCAGGCCGGCCTCCGCATCGAGTATCTCGCCGATTTCAACCGCCCCCCGGGGCGGCCGCCTCTGCCGATCGAGGGTGAAGAGAAGCGCGTAGTCTTCGCCTCCGCCAAAGACCAGCTCTTGCGCATCGCGGCCGAGCGCCTCGGCAAGACTCTCCGCATCCCGGGCCACGGGCACGGCGTTCGACCGGATTACCATACCGGTCCCCGACTCTGCGGCCAGGTGGGCCGCGTCCCCGGCAAGGCCGTCGCTCACATCGATCATGGCGCCTGCGGACGGCGGAACCGGAGGAAGTTCCGGAAGCACATGCGCCCTGATGAGACGGGCCACGCTTTCCCGCCGGGCGCCCTTGAACGCCGGGCAGTCCTCGCCCTTTTCAAACGCAATCGGGGCGCCGATTTTCCGGAGAATCTCCAGCCCGAGGGCCGACTCCCCGAGCGCGCCCAGGACAAAGAGGCCCTGGCCCGGCACCGCACCATCCCGGCACACGGGTTCCCCCACGGTTCCGAGGAGAGCGACGGAAAGAAATAACGCGTCCGTTTTTACCGTGTCGCCCCCGGCGATCTCGGCGCCGTATCTCCCGAACCCGTCGAGAAGCCCCCGGTAGAGGTCCTCGACAAATGCGACCTCTGTCGACCGGCGGATACCTATCGAGATCGTGGCGGCCAGAGCACGGCCCCCCATGGCGTGGATATCGCTTACGTTCGAGACCGCGGCGCGGAATCCGATCTGGTACGGGGTGAGCAGGGAGAGATCGAAATGTACACCCTCGGCGAGGGCGTCGGCCGTGAAAAGAAGCCGCCCATCCCGGGGAACACCGAGCACCGCGGCATCGTCACCGATACCCCGGACCACGAACCTGCTTCCCCGTCGGCCGCAGAGGTCACGGAGACGCCGGATCAGGCCGAACTCGCCCGTCCGGTCTACGCGCATCAGGCCTTTCGGGAACTTCCCGTGCGACGCCGCCCCTTGAGGGTGGATCCGGCCGTTTTCTTCTTGACGGAACGAGAAGACGTCTTCCGCCGTTCCTCCGCCCGCCGCCCGGGCGGCTCGCGAAGGGCCGCGGCAAGGACTTCATCCATGGACTCCGCGAAGATAAACGTCATCTCGTCGCGGATGTCCTTCGGGATATCCTCCAGGTCTTTCTTGTTCCGTTTCGGGAGGATAATCGTGGAGATTCCCGCCCGGCGCGCGGCGAGGGATTTCTCCTTGAGTCCGCCGATGGGGAGAACCCGGCCCCGGAGGGTCACCTCGCCGGTCATGGCGATATCGTCCCGCACGGGCCGGCCCGTCAACGCGGAAGCAAGGGCCGTAGCCATGGTGATACCCGCCGACGGGCCGTCTTTCGGTATGGCGCCCGCGGGCACGTGGACGTGGATATCGTTTTTGGCGAACAGTTCGTCGTCGATCCCGAGGGTGAGAGATTTCGAACGGATATAGCTGAGGGCCGCCTGCGCCGACTCTTTCATCACATCGCCGAGATGTCCGGTCAGGGAAAGCGTTCCTTTACCCCGCATCGTCGTTGCCTCGATGTAAATGATGTCCCCGCCGGTCTCGGTCCACGCAAGCCCCGTTGCCACACCCACCTCGTCGCCGGAGCGTTCTTCCTCGGGAAGAACCTTGGCGGGCCCGAGGTAGGTATGAAGGTTCCGCGGGGTGATCTTAAAAAGACGCCGCTGACCTTCCGCGATCTTCCGGGCGACCTTCCTGCATAGATGCCCGATCTCCCGTTCCAGATTCCGCACACCCGCCTCGCGGGTATACTGGGTGATCACCCCGACGAGGGCTTTTTCGTCGATCTGGATGTCCTTCGTCGTGATACCGTGTTCGTCGAGCTGTTTCGGTATGAGGTAATTGCGCGCAATCCCCACCTTCTCTTCCGTCGTATAACCCGACAGATAAATCACCTCCATACGGTCCCGCAGGGGGGAGGGAATCGGGTCGATCTGATTCGCCGTGGTGATAAACATCACGTTGGAGAGGTCGAAGGGGACCGTGAGATAGTGGTCCATGAACGAAAAGTTCTGTTCCGGGTCCAGCACTTCGAGCAGGGCCGACGCCGGGTCTCCCCGGAAGTCCATCCCGATTTTATCCACCTCGTCGAGCATGAAGACCGGGTTATTGGTCCCCGCGGTCTTGAGGCCCTGAATAATCCGGCCGGGCAGCGCCCCCACGTAGGTACGCCGATGGCCCCGAATTTCCGCCTCGTCCCGCATACCGCCCAGGGACATCCGGAAAAACTCCCGGCCGAGCGCCCGGGCGATCGACTTCCCGAGGGAGGTCTTGCCCACCCCCGGGGGCCCCACAAAACACAGGATCGGTCCCTTGGATTTTTTCTTCAGTTTACGGACGCCGAGAAATTCGAGGAGGCGCTCCTTGATCTTTTCCAGGTCGTAATGGTCCTCATCGAGAATTTTCTTGGCCCGCTTTATATCCAGCTGGTCCTCGGTCGCTTTGTCCCAGGGCAACTCCACGATCCAATCCACGTACGTACGGATCGTACCGGCTTCGGCACTGTCGGGATGCATCTTTTCCAGGCGCCGCACCTGTTTTTCGGTCTCCTCCCGAACCTTCTCCGGAAGGCCCGCCTCCTTCATCCGTTTTCTCAGTTCGGTTATCTCCTCGGTTCGTTCGTCGATATCCCCGAGTTCCTTCTGAATCGCCTTGAGCTGTTCCCGCAGGTAGTATTCCCGCTGGGATTTGTCGATTTCGCCTTTTGCCTCCGTCTGAATCTTCTGCTGTACCTGAAGGACTTCGATCTCCCGGTTCAGGATCTCGCCGACCTTGCGAAGCCGTTCGACGGGATCGGCCAGTTCCAATATTTCCTGGGCCTGGTCGACTTTAAGCCCCAGGTTCGACGCGATGAGATCCGCCAGTCTGCCGGCCTCGTCCAGGTTTTCGATCACGACCATGATATCCGGCAGAACCGCCTTACCCAGGGACACGGCCTTGTCGAGTCCCTCCTTGACACTCCGCATCAGGGCCTCTTCTTCCAGACCCGTTTCCCGGTGTTCGGGATCCGTTACCCGCTCGATTTCCACCTGGAAGAACGGGGTGACCTGGGAGAACTCCCGCACCCGGGCCTTGGTTATTCCCTGGACCAGGATCTTGATCCGCCCGTCCGGGAGTTTCAGCATGCGCATGATCATCCCCACGGTGCCGAGACGATAGAGATCCTCGGGCGCGGGATTTTCGTTTTCCATCTCCCTCTGGGTAAGGAGCATGATCATCCTGTTGCCCGAAAGGGCGCTGTCGATTGCCTTGACCGACATCTCTCGCCCCACGAACAGCGGAAGAATCATATACGGAAAGATAACGATGTCCCGGACGGGAAGAACGGGGAGGGTCGAAGGAATCTCGATCTCCTTTTCGTCGTCTCCTCTTTCCGGGTTTGTTACTGTCGTTTCTTCTTCAGCCATGAAATCTCCACTGTGATATCCGGGCCGTGTACCGGCCGGGATCTAACGTATTTCCACGGGCACGGAAATCTTCCGGCCCCGCTTCTCGCGAACCTTCGGAAGGAGCAGGGTAAGGACGCCCTTCTCGTAGGTGCCCCGGGCCTCGCCCCCGTGAACCGCCTCGGGAAGCTGTACCTGGCGGCACATGGGCTCGACGCACCGTTCCATACAAAGAAAGCGCCGCGCGGCCGTCTCTTTGTCTCCATACCGGTCCCCGCTCTCGATGGTGAGCACCCGCCCCTGGAGGGAAACTTCAATATCCCCGTCCTCGGCCCCCGGCAGATCGCATTCAACGACCACGTGGTCTTCTGTTTCGTAGACGTCAACGGGTATCCCCCCGTCATGCCCCTCGGTCCTCGCGGGGACCGTCCCGATGATCTCCAAGTCTCCTCTTGCCTGGGTCATACGTTCACCTCACAGCCGCCCGACCAGATCCTGGAGATACACCCTAAAAGGATCCCGGAGGGTCTCGTTTTTCAACGCCAATTCCACCGTAGCCTTGAGATATCCCAATTTGTCTCCGGCGTCGTAGCGGTTGCCGCGGAAGAGGTATCCGTAAATCTGCCGCCGCCTGAGCAGTATCCGTATGCCGTCCGTAAGCTGGATCTCGCCCCCCGCGCCGACGGGCGTTTCCTCGAGGGCGGGGAAGATATCCGGCGTGAGGACATACCGGCCGATAATCGCCAGATTGGAGGGCGCCTGGTCTACCGGGGGTTTTTCCACCAGGTCGTGAATCCGGAACAACCCGTCGCCGTCTGCAGGATCGGCCCGTACGATTCCGTACTTCGATACGTCTTCGGGGGGGACCTCCATGAGCGCAAGAACAGGAGCGCCGTTTCCGTGATAGTACTCGACCATGCGCCCGAGCAGGTTGTCGTCGGGATCGATTACATCATCGCTTAACAGCACGGCGAAGGGTTCCTCCCTTACGAAATTCCGGGCGCACAGAATCGCGTGACCGAGGCCCCGCGGAACTCCCTGGCGTATATAGGCCATGTTCAGATTGTTGAGTGCCCGAATCTCATCCAGGGCCTCCTGTTTGCCCCTCTCCAGGAGATTGCACTCGAGCTGAAACGCCGTGTCGAAATGATCTTCGATTGACCGCTTATTCTTACCGGTCACCACGATAAAATCTTCGATCCCGCAGGCAAGGGCTTCTTCAACCGCGTATTGGATCTGGGGCTTGTCCACAATGGGAAGCATCTCCTTCGGCGACGCCTTCGTTGCCGGGAGAAAGCGGGTTCCAAGTCCCGCGGCCGGTAATATGGCTTTACTGAGGGCGGTTTCCTCTCTCATGCGCGCAATTATACCACCCTGCAGAGGACAATACCACCGGCGGGAATCGGGACGGTAAGAACGGAACAGGGGGGGAGCGGCAGGGTGTTGCCGTCCCCTTTGCGACAGCGCCCGCGAAACGACCTCGGACGAGGCCTTTTCATCAGACCGGAAGACCGAACGGCTTGACACATAGAGGGGCCTGTTCGATATACTTCGCCAACGGGCACAAAACGTACTCGCGACGTATTCGCGCGGAGGAGGGCCGCTCCCATGGACCTGGAATTTCAACAACGCTATGAAAAGGCCAGCGCCCTGTACGAGGAGGGTCGATACGCGGACGCGGAAGATCTGATCAGCAAACTCCTCGAGGAAAACGATGCTTACGCGGATCTCCACAATAAACTGGGCTTTATCCACCACCACAAAGGGGACCTCCACCGGGCGGTGCGTCACTTCGAACGGGCACTGGATCTGAACCCCGCCTATACGGAGGCCTCCCTGAACCTCGCCGTCACGCTCAACGACATGGGGGAATACGGACGGGCGGAATCGGTGTTAGCCAAAGCGGCACAGATTTCCCATCCCACACCGACGACCCTGGACCCCTTCATCTCGAAAAAAATTGCCAACGAGCATATGAAACTGGGCACCATTTACATGGATATTAATATGGTGGACGAGGCCGTGGATGAATACCGCAAAGCACTCCGTCTCCATCCCGACCTTGCCGATATTCGGGTCCGATACGGTGTGGCACTCCGCACCCGGGGTGAATTCGAGGCCGCCATACCCGAGTTTCTTCACGCAAAGCGGATTAATCCCGGCTACGGGCAGGCGTGGGTCCAACTGGGTATTACCTATTACATGAAAGGGCTCGTCGGAAGTGCTGTTACCGAACTCGAAGAGGCCCTCCGTTTAAACCCCGGCCTCAAAGAGGCCCGGGACTATCTGAGACTTCTCCGCAAAGAGGGCTGATTCCTTGGCCCTGCTTTCGGTCCGGGACCTGCGGGTTTCTTTCCCGGCCGGCGCTGCTTCCGTTGCCGCCGTAGACGGCCTGTCGTTTCGCATCGATCCCGGCGAGGTTTTCGCCCTGGTGGGGGAAAGCGGTTGCGGCAAGAGCCTGACCGCTCTATCCATCCTCGGACTCCAGCCGCCCGCGGCCCGGCGTTCGGCGGAGATCCTGGCGTTCAAGGACCGGGACCTCACGACCCTTCCCGACGAGGAGTTGCGGGCCGTCCGGGGCCGGGAAATTGCCATGATATTCCAGGAGCCGATGACCTCCCTTAACCCCGTGTTCACGGTCGGCGATCAGATCGGCGAAATGCTCGAGACCCATCTCGGTCTCTCGCCCCGTGAGACCCGAATCCGCACCGTGGAACTCCTCCGCCAGGTGAATATCCCCGAACCCGAGGAGAGACTCCGTTCGTATCCCCACCAGTTGAGCGGCGGATTGAGGCAACGGGTCATGATCGCCATGGCGCTGGCCTGCAACCCCTCCCTGCTCATCGCCGACGAACCGACAACGGCGCTCGACGTAACGATCCAGGCTCAGATCCTCCACCTCCTTACCGAGCTTCGGAACGGGCGGGACCTCGGATTATTATTCATCACCCATGACCTGGGCGTTGTCGCCCAGGTGGCGGACCGCGTGATGGTCATGTACGCCGGCGTTGCCATGGAAGAAACCCGCGTCGATCGACTTTTTGCCGAACCCCGTCACCCGTATACACGGGGGCTATTGCGGTCACTGCCCCGGGACCGGCGCCACCGGCTCGACCCTATCCGGGGATCCGTACCGCCCCCGGGACACCTGCCGGCCGGGTGTCGTTTCGGCCCGCGGTGCCCCCATGTTGAGGACGTCTGCAGAGACGGAGAGCCCGTCTGGCGGGAGATGGCGGATACCCCCGCCGGCGTTTCCCATCGTGTGCGGTGCGTGAGGGCCGAAGAGCTATGAGTGTGTCCATGGGGCAACCCGTGTCCGCCGAACCGCTTGTAGTCGCCACCGGGCTCCGCAAGACGTTCCACACAACGGCGGCCCCCGGGGCGCGCAACGCCGTACTGACCGCCGTGGATGGCGTCGACCTCTCCATAGGCCGGGGGGAAGTCGTGGCCCTCGTGGGTGAGAGCGGATGCGGGAAAAGCACGGTCTCCCGCCTGCTCCTGAATCTCTTGCGCCCCGACGCGGGGGCATTGGCGTTCGACGGGAAGGATGTGCTGTCCGGAAGCCGGGATTTTCTTAAAACCGTGCGACGGCGTATGCAGGTGGTCTTCCAGGACCCCTACGCGGCTTTGAACCCGCGTATGCGTATCGGCGTTTCCGTGGGCGAACCCCTTGTGGTCCACGGGCTGGTCTCGGGGAGGCGCACTCTGCGTACCCGCGTGGAAGCGCTCCTTGAGACCGTGGGAATACCGGCAGACGCCTACGACCGCTACCCTCACGAGTTCAGCGGCGGCCAGCGTCAGCGGATCTGTATCGCCCGGGCCCTGGCCGTCGAACCTGAGTGTATCGTCGCTGACGAACCCCTGTCGGCACTCGACGTATCCATACAGGCCCAGATCCTCAATCTCCTGGCGGATCTACGGAGTAACCGGGGAATCGCATTTCTGTTTATCAGCCACGATCTGAACGTTGTGCGGTATTTTTCCGATCGCGTCTGTGTGATGTACCTGGGACGAATCGTCGAAGAAGGGAAAACGGATGAGATTTTCCGAAGCCCCCTCCATCCATACACCGAAGCACTCCTGGCATCGGCGCCGGTACCGGACCCCCGCCGAAGAAGAGAACCGCCCGCAATTCTTTCCGGGGACGTGCCAAGCCCGGTTCATATACCAAGCGGGTGCCGGTTCCACCCCCGGTGTCCCCGGAGATTCGCGCCGTGTGACAAAATCGATCCCCGGCTCGCCGTGCCCGGGCGCGAGGAGACCCGCCGCGTTGCCTGCCACCTGCGCGTCCCCCCTTGAGGGGATCAGTCCGCGGCGAGTTTTTTCCGAAGGGCCGGGGTAATAACGGTTGTCCCCTTGCCGTACTGCACGAGGCCTTCCGAACGAAATTTGTTCATTGTCCGAATGGTGGTCTCCACCGTTGTTCCGACCATTTCGGCAATCTCCTGCATGGTCAGCCCCATTTCCATTACCACGTTATCGCCGTCGGGTCTTCCGAGGCGCTCGCCGAACCGAACCAGGAGCGAGCCTATCCGTCGTTCCACACGCTCGACAGCCACACTCCGGAGCATATCGTAGGCGTTCCTGAGACGCTCCCCGAAATAGATACTCACTTCGAGGGCGAGTACCGGGAACCGGTCGAGCAGTTCAAAAAAAGCCACCCGGCCCATCCGCACTACGTACCCCTTATCCATGGCCACGGCCGACCCGGGATACGGTCGCCCGTCGAGAACGGCCACCCCTCCGAAAACCTCGGGCGGAGATATGACTTCCAGGATCACATCCTTGCCCTCCGGGGTATGCTTGACGATCTTCACGCGGCCTTCAGCGGCGAAGTAGAGCCACTTGGACGGGTCCCCTTCCGAAAAAATCGTTTCATGCTCTTTTACCGTGCGCAGGGTGAAACCGGATACGATCTCCCCCCGCTCTTCTTCGGTAAGTGCTGAGAAGAGTTGGTTTTCCCTGAGTACGGCAACTATGCGTTCGTCGAGTACTGCAACTATGTGTTCGTCGTTTTCGTCCATCCCGAATAACCCGCCTGACGTCGTCCGTTCTTCCGCGGAACTGGGTCCATTATAGCCCAGGAAGTCCGAAGACGAGACCCGACCGGCCGCCAGATCTTCGTCCGGGGATCGCAAAACGTCACAACATATTGATAATAAAGAATTTTCATCAGCATAAAAACACACAGAGAAAACAGGATAAAAATTGTCTTGACAGGCATCCGTTGTGTATTGCATGATGATGATTAGGGAATAAGGAGACACGAAGAGTCGTCAAAGAAGAGCACGAAGATTTGAGAGACATGGCATAACCTTTCCCCCCATGGGCGTCTGTCCACTCCCTCCAGGCCGGACGCCCTTTATTTTTCCGCCCCGACGGGCCGCGTTGCGCGGCCGGGACGCGAAAACCTTTCATCGCGAGGAAAGCGGGCTTGACCCGCTTCCCGGGTGACTGGTAGTTTATTCGTTTCGGAGTTCCGGGCGTGGCGGCTGGAGTAAAAACCAACGGGCGCGTACCGGAACAGTGCCCGAAACTTCCCGAGTCGGGTCTTTTCGACGAAGGGTCGATTCGACTTCGCACATTGCGGGGAAGCCACGGATTAAAGAATTTATTTTTCATTCGGCGAGGGAGAGGCAAATGGCACGGGTGTATAACTTCAGCGCGGGACCGGCCATGGTCCCGACGGCGGTACTCGAGCGGGCGCGTGAGGAACTGCTCGACTGGAACGGTTCCGGTATGTCGGTGATGGAAATGAGTCATCGGGGCAAGGAGTTTGTCTCCATAGCCGAGCGGGCCGAGCAGGATCTCAGGGACCTTATGGAGATCCCCGAGCATTATCGGGTGCTCTTCCTCCAGGGCGGGGCGTCGAGCCAGTTCGCCATGGTTCCCATGAATCTTTTGCGCGGTAAAACCCAGGCCGACTATATCAATACCGGGCCCTGGTCCAAAAAGGCTATTGCGGAAGCGAAACGCTACTGCACGGTCAACGTCGCCGCGAGCGCCGAGAACGAGTCGTTCACCACGATCCCCCCCCGCGACTCATGGAGCTTGGACCCCTCTTCGGCGTACGTCCACTACACACCCAACGAGACGATCCAGGGTGTTGAATTTCAGGAAATACCCGACACGGGTCAGGTTCCCCTGGTCGCCGATATGTCGTCGACGATCCTTTCGCGGCCGATCGATGTGTCCCGTTTCGGTCTTATTTACGCCGGCGCACAGAAGAACATAGGCCCGGCCGGTCTTACGGTGGTCATCGTACGGGAGGATCTGATCGGCGAGGCATTGGATACGACACCGGCCATGTTCAATTACAAGACCCTTGCCGACGCCGGTTCGATGTACAACACACCCCCCACCTATGCCTGGTATCTGGCGGGACTGGTCTTTCAGTGGATAAAGGCCGAGGGTGGCCTTTCCGCCATGGCGGAACGGAACAAACGTAAATCCGCGAAGCTCTACGCGGCAATCGATGCCTCGCCGTTCTACAGCAATCCCGTATCCCCCGAATACCGGTCCTGGATGAACGTACCGTTTATCCTTGCCGACCCGAAACTGGACGGCACTTTTCTCAGTGAGGCGGCGGACGCCGGCCTCGTCACCCTGAAGGGACACCGTTCCGTGGGCGGTATGCGGGCGAGTATCTATAACGCCATGCCCGAGGACGCCGTTGACGCATTGATTGATTTCATGAACGACTTCGCCCGACGAAACGGATGATCGGGGGCTATGCCGCGGTTTGGCGCGGGGCCTTGATGCACGAGGCCTTATTGTGATATTATTAAAGGGTTTTTTCGGTTTTACCCACACACCCGATCGCGCGTGGTGATCCGTCCCGCCCCGGGGGGTGGCGGCCCCGCCTTTCTTCTACGTCCCATATTGGAGGAGAGATGAAGGTATTAGTCAGTGATAATCTGTCGCCGAAAGGCGTCGAGATTCTGGAAAAAGGCGGCCTTACGGTCGACGTCAAGACCGGCATGAGCCCGGACGAATTGAAGGCCTGTATCGGTGAATACCACGGGCTTGTCATCCGGTCCGCTACCAAGGTGACGGCCGAGATCCTGGAGAGTGCCGTAAACCTCAAGGTCATCGGACGTGCCGGCTCCGGTCTCGACAACGTAGACCGGGCCGCGGCGTCGAAAAAAGGCGTCGTCGTCATGAACACGCCGGGCGGCAACACCGTGACCACGGCGGAGCATTCCTTTGCCATGATCATGGCCCTTGCACGGAACATCCCCCAGGCCAACGCCTCCATGAAGGCGGGCAAGTGGGAGAAAAAGAAATTCATGGGCGTAGAGCTTTTCGGCAAGGTCCTCGGGGTCCTGGGGCTGGGCAATATCGGCAAGGAGGTGGCAAAGCGGGCCCAGGGTTTCGGGATGCATGTCCTGGCCTACGACCCTTTCCTCAGCGACGAACAGGCCGAGGAACTGGCCGTTGAAAAGGCCTCCCTTGAGGCCGTGTTCGCCCGTTCCGACTTCATCACCATTCATACGCCCAAGACACCGGAAACGGCGGGCGTCATAAACGAAAAGACCATCGCCAGCATGAAACAGGGCGTACGGATCATCAACTGTGCGCGGGGGGGCATCATCAACGAGACGGATCTCCTGACCGCGCTCAATACAGGCAAAGTCGCCGGCGCCGCGCTCGACGTGTTCGACGTGGAACCCCCCACGGACAACCCCCTGCTCGGGGCCCCGAATCTCATCTGCACGCCGCATCTGGGCGCCTCGACATCAGAGGCCCAGGTCAACGTGGCGGTGGCAGTGGCCGAGCAGATCGTCGACTATCTGGTCAACGGCACCATACGCAACGCGGTCAATTTCCCGTCGATCCCGGCCGACCAGATGACGAAACTCCGCCCCTATCTCAACCTGGCGGAACGCATGGGCCTCTTTGCATCCCAGATCATCGAAGGAGGCGTACGGCGCATTGCCGTGGAATTCGGGGGGGATGCCACGGAGATCGACACCGCACCGGTCAATATAGCCGCCCTCAAGGGTTTTCTCGAACCCATGCTCGAGGAGACGGTAAATTTCGTCAACGCCCCCTTCATCGCAAAAGAGCGGGGAATCGACGTTACCGAATTAAAAGACCCGGATGCAGGGGATTACAGCACCCGGATAACGCTCAGGATACAGACCGACTCCGGGGAGACGGTGGTTCAGGGGACCCTGTTTTCCAAGCGCCTGGCCCGCATCGTCCGGGTAGACAACTTCCCCGTGGAAATCATCCCGGAAGGGGAACTTCTCTTTATCAAGAACAACGACAAGCCCGGCGTTATCGGCAATATCGGCGGGCTCCTTGGTGAAAACGGCATTAACATTGCGCGGATGCACTTCGGCAGGGAATCCGCCGGGGGGCTGGCGATTTCCGTGGTGACCATAGATTCCCCGGCAGGGCCGGAGATCCTGGACAAGGTCAACGCCTTGCCCAACATCTTGACGGTAAACCGAATCGTTTTACCGTAGACACCTAAGACCGGCGAACAGGCGGGGCATGTGTCTCGCCTTTTTCGCGTCCTGGGGAAGGAGAGGAAGTCATGGCCAACGTGGTCGTAATGGGCGCCCAGTGGGGCGACGAAGGCAAGGGAAAGATTGTCGACATCCTCAGTGAGGAGGCCGACATTGTCGCTCGTTTTCAGGGGGGACATAACGCGGGCCACACCGTGGTTATCGGTGAGGAGGAATACATCCTTCACGTTATCCCCTCGGGCATTCTGCACCCTGGAAAGCTCTGCGTTGTGGGAAACGGTGTCGTGATCGAGCCCGAAGCCCTGGTGGCTGAACTGGACGGACTAGCCGAACGGAACGTGGATATCGACGGACGCCTTTGGCTCAGCAATCGGGCCCATGTGATCATGCCGTACCATGTCGTACTCGACCGGGGAAGCGAGAATCGCAAAGGCGGGGTGAAAATCGGCACCACGGGAAGGGGAATCGGTCCCTGTTACGTCGACAAGGCCCGCCGGACCGGTGTGCGCCTCGGCGATCTTCTCCACCCGGAAACGCTCAAAGAAAAAATCGAACGCAATCTCGGGGAGGTCAACGTCCTTCTTCAACATCTCTACGACGGGGAACCCCTGTCGGCAGAACGGATCTACGACCAGGTCATGACCCATGGGGAACGGCTCCGGCCGCTTATTGGGGATACGTCCGGGGTCCTGGCGGACGCTATGGGCCGGGGTCAGCACGTCCTGTTCGAGGGCGCCCAGGGGACCTTACTTGATGTGGACCACGGGACTTATCCGTTCGTAACGTCGTCCAATCCGGTTGCGGGAGGGGCCTGCGTCGGCACCGGGGTCGGTCCAACGGCGATCGATGGTGTCCTCGGGATCGTAAAGGCCTATACCACCCGTGTGGGAGAAGGCCCCTTCCCCACGGAACTCACTGACGAAACCGGCGCGTTTCTCCAGAAAACCGGTGGAGAATTCGGGGCGACCACCGGTCGGCCGCGGCGGTGCGGCTGGTTTGATTCCATGACGGCTCGATATTCAACGAGGATAAACGGCTTTACCGGCGTGGCCATAACGAAACTCGACGTGCTGGACGAGCTGCCAACCCTGAAGATATGCGTGGGGTATGAACACAACGGAAAGACCGTGACGGATTTCCCGGCCGATCCCCAGGTCCTTTCGGAGTGTGTCCCCGTGTTCGAGGAATTCCCGGGATGGCGGGAGTCTACCGTGGGTATTACGGAGTACGACAACCTCCCCGAAGGCGCCCGGGCCTACATTGCCCGGCTCGAGGAGTTGATCGGCGCCCCGGTGGACCTGGTATCGACCGGGCAGAAACGGGACCAGATCATATTCCGCAAACAGCCGTTTTCGGCCTACCGGCGCTCCTGACCGCCCTGTCCTCGGGGATGCGGGTCGACCTCGGGGATGCAGGACCGAGCACCCGGATCAAGCGCAACGCAGGAGCCTTGGGGTTTCCGGTCCCGTACCGGGAGGACTGTGAAAAACCCGGGTTGAAGGCCGTCGATGCTGAAACCTCCCGGGATCGTCTTTATTTCAACCGCGGCGTCCGTGGTCATACCCACGCACCTCCGGCCGGTGTATCAGTCCGACGGAGTCCCGGACCCGCCATCCTGGAAAACCGTGGCTCCGCAGGCATCGCACACCGCCTCGTCTTCGTCGCTCCAGATCTCCACCGCCGCCCCGCACCGGCATTCAATCTCTCCCGGCAAAGGTGCCGACTTTACCGCGCATGCGGGCTTCTCCCTTATTTCTCTTTCCGCCATAGAGGCCTCCTTTTTTCTTAATGCGCTCCGGCGCCGCGTCGGCAGGCCGGGCAGATACCGTAAAACTCCACGTGATTGCCGTTTACATCGAACCCCGCCGCCTCATCCGGCGGCAAAGCAAGTTCGAAGGGTCCGCGGATATCTACGATACGGCGGCACTCGGTACAGATGAGGTGATGATGCTCCGCCGGGTTCGGGTCGTACCGCCTGCGTGCCGGATCAATCGTGAGTTCAAGCAGTTCCCCCATATCCCGAAGGGTCTGCAACGTGTTATACACCGTCGCAAACGACATAGTCGGGAAACGTTCCTTTACCGCCCCGTAGATGTCCTCCGCCGAGGGGTGATCCGTATTACCGTCCAGATACTCGAGAATCGCCAGGCGCTGGGGCGTGAGGGTCAACCCCAATTCCCGATACCGCTCATAAAACCTTGCGCTCCCCATAATGGATAGATACTATTGAATAAGAATCGTTCTTGTCAAGGAATTATTCACCGTGCACGGGCGCCGGCGCTGCGTTTCGGACGGGTATCCGGTCGGCTTTTTGCGAAACCATCAGTTAATGGGACAAAAGGACTTACAGCGGGCATATTTCACATGCAATCCCCACCTTGGCGGCAATTCAGTCAACTTCCTGCAGCCTTCACACCACCAAAAGAAATGCCGGTGCGCGCCTTGCCTGAAAAATCATACCCTGAACACGATGTTGCCGCGTTATAAACAGAAACTCAAAATAGCGCAGAAAACGCTTGAAGCCTTGACAGACACACACCAACGTTCGTAGCCTAGGCGTATATGCAGTCCCCCATCTCGCCCCCGAAAATGTCTTTTTGCGTTGTCGGACTCTGCGTTCTGGCGGCGGTTGCGTTCTTCTGGATACCCACCGGCAACCGGGGTGTCCCGCCGGACACGGCATCCGCGGTCTCGAGACCCGTAAAAGCGCCGACCACCGTCCAGGTTACGGGGTCCCTGTCCCGAGGCGAGACCCTTACGGATCTTTTCCGCAAAGAGTCCCTGAACAACCACGACTTGTTCGGCCTTATCGGTTCCTGCGACGGAGTATTCGATCTCCGGGACCTTAAGGCCGGGCGGCGGTACCGGATCGAGATGGACGAACAGCAACGCCTGTTGAAGTTTTCCTGCGAAATCGACGACCATTGGTCCCTCGTCGTCGAGCGGGAAGAGAGCGGTTTTCGTGCCCGCAAAGACCCGATACCGTATACGGTCAGGCCCGTATTGTTTGCGGGAGAGATTACCGACACGCTGGTTGGGGCCTTGGGGGCCACGGCCGGGCCTGATCGTATTGCGATAGCGCTTTCGGAGATATTTTCATGGGATATTGATTTTGCGACGGATCTCCGGGCCGGCGACACGTTCGAGTTCGTCGTAGAAGAAAAACGTTTCGACGACGGCAGAATCCGGTACGGGCGAATCCTTTCGGCGCGCTTTACCAATAACGGTCATAACTACCATGCGGCGTATTTCCGTGGAACCGACGGCAGGGGGGATTATTACGACGAACAGGGACGCCCGCTTCGCAGGGGATTTCTGAGTTCTCCCCTCCGTTATAAGTACATCAGTTCCCGTTTCAGCAGAAACCGTCTCCATCCAATACTCAAGATCCGCCGCCCCCATCTGGGAGTGGATTACGCCGCCCCCGCGGGAACACCGGTCTCGGCCTCGGGCGACGGTACCGTGGTGTTTGCGGGCCGCAAGGGAGGATTTGGACGCCTGGTGACCATACGCCATCCGGGCGGTTATCGCACGTACTACGGACACCTGTCGCGCTTCGGCAAGGGCATCCGTCGAGGCCGCAAGGTTGTGCAGGGACAGATTATCGGCTATGTGGGGTCAAGCGGGCTTTCAACGGGTCCCCACCTGGACTACCGGGTAAAACGAAACGGCACCTTTATCGATCCGCTCAAACTCAAGGCTATCAGAAAACCGCCCTTGAAAGGCGAGGCCCTCGCACGTTTCAAAAAAGAATATGATCGGCTCAGGCTTCTTGAGGCGGGCGCGTTTTTTGTCAGGCTCGCCCCTGCGGATGAACGCGGCGGCGGGGCGAGCCTTTAACCGCAGATTCTTTGCGCCTTGCAGAGATTTCGGCATCGGAGGACAGGGGACAGAGCCCGTCGGAAACACCCGTGTAAAAAGTGAATATTGACCCTGACGTTGCAGAAATTTCCCGGAAAAGGGGCCGGTGGAATCAAGAAAATA
>CAYYSS010000021.1:0-18119 GCA_964474325.1 uncultured Nitrospirota bacterium | reverse complement strand
AGCGTTCCTATCGCGACATTATGGACCTCCGGGAGACCATCCGGGTTAACCAGACCCGGGGCGCCCGGCGGCGGCTCCGGAAGATATTGCCGGAGTTTATGGCGCGGCTCCTCGCGAGTGCCGACGCCGACCGGGCGCTGGGGCACCTCCAGGAGTTTATCGAGGCCATCGGCGCAAACGAATCCTACCTGGAAATACTCTCGGAGGAGACCCCGTTTTCAGGGGACCTGGTCACGATCTTCGCTGAAACCGAATATCTCTCCTCCCATCTGATCCGCAGTCCGGCCCTCGTGGACGCCCTGCGGGAGATGGGGGTCTACGGGCGACGCACCCTTCGGAATCTCGTCGAAGACCTCCGGGCGACGGTTGCCTACGGCGCCGACCCGGTTGAAGCGATTCGAGCTTTCAAGACCCTGGAAGAGATCCGCCTGGGGATTCTTTACGTGAACGCCGAAATCTCCCTCTCGGAGCTCCATCGGGGGCTCACGAAAACCGCCGAGGCTATCCTCCAGGTCGCCCTGGAACGTGCCCTGGAAGATTCGGCCATGGACGCGGCCGGGGAGTTCGCCGTTATCGGCCTGGGCAAACTGGGCGGCTGGGAGATCACCTACGGCTCGGACCTGGATATCGTCTTCGTCACGGGCGAGGACTCCGCGGGCTACGCGCCGGTGGCGGAAGAACTGATTCATATCCTGACGTCGTATACCCGCACGGGGGTTGCGTACAAAGTCGATACCCGCCTGCGGCCCGAGGGGGAAGCCGGCCCCCTGGTACACAGCTTGACCGGACACCGCCGATACTACCTGGAGGCATCCGCCCTGTGGGAACGGCAGGCACTGCTCAGGAGCCGCCCGGTGGCCGGGAACCGGGACCTGGGCGCGGACTTCTTTACCATATCCCGGGAGGTCGTCGCCATGGCCGGCGACGCCGACCCGGCCCTCGAGATACGACCCATGCGGGAACGAATGGAGCGGGAACTTTCCAAGGAAAACACGAAACAGGTCGATCTGAAATTCGGTCCGGGTTCGATGAGCGAACTCGAGTTTACGATTCAATGCCTCCAGTTGCGGCACGCCCGGAAGAGCCCCCGGGTCATCGTCCCGAACACCCCCATGGCCCTCAGCCGCCTCCGGAACCTCGGCTACCTGGAAGAAGACGACGTCCGGAGCATACGGGAGGCCTATGTCCTGTTTCGGCGGGTCGAAACGGCGCTGCGCCTGATCGGCAGGGAATGCCTGCCGCGGGCGGGCGACGACGCCGAGGCCGTGGTGCGGAACCTGTGGCAGATCAGTTCCCTGGATCAGCTGCTGGAAACGATAGAAAAAAACCGGCGGGAAGTACGAAGGATCTGGGAGCTGGTGACGGGGGTCTGAAGTCACATGGCCGCGAAGAGTCACGAATTGAAAAAGAGGGAAAACAGCCTCGGATTAATAAAACCCCCGCCGAAGACGGACGAACTTCCGATATTCTGATTTCCGCCCCCTGAAAGCGGCCCGAACTTCTGGCTTTCTGCTTTCTGATTTCCGCCCCCTGCCCGTGGATCCGCTCCGCTTGATCCACCCTGCGATTGCTTGACGGTTTTCTTCCCTCCCCATCCTTCGTGCATATTCGTGTACATTCGTGGCTGATACTTCTTTTGACGTTCCCCAATCCGTATCCACCCGTGGCGAAAACGGTTTTCAGCCGTTTTTCCCGTTTGGCGGAACGATACCCCGGCCCTGGAGATACGCGACGATAGTATCGACGCAGTGTTCGAGAGAATCCTCTCCCGTCTTCACTACGATTTCCGGGTTCTCCGGGGCTTCGTAAGGGGCGGAGATCCCCGTAAAATTGGGAATCTCGCCCATGCGGGCCCTGCGGTAGTGGCCTTTCACGTCCCGGGACTCGCAGACCTCGAGACTGCAGTCGCAGTAGATTTCCACGAAATCCCCGTCGGCCGCCATGGCCCGGAGCCGGTCCCGTTCCTTCCGATACGGCGATATGAACGCCGCCATGACGATAACCCCCGCGTCGATGAAAAGCTTGCACATTTCACCAATCCGGCGAAGGTTTTCAGCCCGGTCCTCCCGGGAAAATCCCAGGTCCCGGTTCAACCCGTGCCGTACGTTGTCCCCGTCGAAAACGAACGTATTGCATCCCCGCTGGTGCAGGTCTTCCTCCAGGGCGTGGGCCAGGGTCGATTTTCCCGCCCCGGAAAGACCGGTAAACCACAGGATTACACTCCGGTGGCCGTTCATCGCCTCGCGGCGGGCCCGGGTCACCGTGGCGCGGTGCCACGGGATGTTGTCGCTCTTGGGTCTCTTCATCCGTACTGCTTCCTTTCTTCCCCAGATCTACTCAACCGGGTTATAAGCCGAGCAAAACCCGCGGAGCCCGACGCCTGCGGCAGAGACGCCGATCGCGTCATGCGTTATTACCCGGACAGTGACGGGGGGTCCGTCTTCAGGAACGGTTTTTTGCCGTTATGGTAGCACCGCTTACGATAAATTCGCCATTGAGGAGATTTTCCTTGTTGTACGAAAACCGCGCGCCGTTAAGATCTTCAACCCTTCCCCCCGACTCCTCGACGATACATTGGCCCGCGCCGGTATCCCACTCCATGGTCGGACCAAAACGCGGATAGACGTCGGCCCGCCCGTCGGCCACCAGGCAGAACTTCAGGGCACTGCCCGCCGACGTAAACTCCACGTCGGGATGGTCCCTGCGGAGCCCGTCCACGTAGGCATCGACCTTGGGACTGCGGTGCGAACGGCTGGCGACGACCGTAAACGGCCTCCCGGCGTTTCCTCCGGCCTCCGGGATGCGCGCCGACGGGGTCATGAGTCGCCTCATCATATGGACGGCGTAGTCCCAGCCCGTCCGGGTCAGTCCGAGAGAATCGTCCGCGTCCCTGCCCCGCACCCTGAAAGCCCCCCGGCCCGAAGCGGCAAAGTACAGAACATCGGTCACCGGGACATAGATGACTCCCATGACGGGCACCCGATCGCATATAAGCGCGATGTTAACCGTAAACTCTCCGTTCCGCTTCACGAACTCTTTCGTACCGTCCAGGGGATCGACCAGCCAGAAACAGCCCCATTGTTTACGTTCTTCGTAGGGGATATCCCGCCCCTCCTCACTGAGAACGGGAAGGTTAACACCGTTGAGAACGGTGTTCAGCGGCCCGTCGCCGAGCCAACGGCTGATAACCTGGTGGGAACGGGTATCGGCCAAAGTAAGCGGCGATCGGTCTTCCTTCCGCTCCACGGCAAAATCGGAACCGTAGACTTCGCGTATCACACCGCCAGCCTCCCGGGCGGCCTGAACCGCCGTGAAGAGGACAAGTTCCATATTGTCGTCTATAACAGTCTTATCCCGTTCCGGGTTCATCAATCACGTCCTCCATTACCCCTTTTTGGGCCGGCACCAGTCTTCGCTGCAGGCGCACGAATGCTCGATCCCCTCGAACGCCGCAAGTACCCGCAGGGCCTTCTCCTTCCGGGCGGGGTCAAGAGGAACGGAAGAGCTTTTTTGCAGGATTTCCAGAAGCTGTTCAGGCCCCGGTATAGCGTTGAACCCCTGCCCGATCACCTTCCCGTTCGCGGGATCGATAACCTCCGCGTCCTGCCCGTTCGTCACCACGGCCCGGGGCGCCGGCGCGGCACCCGCAACCCGTGCGGCGGCAATAGCCGGATGTTCGCGGGTCACGAGCGACCCGGGGCCGTATTGTACCGCCATGGCCGCCCGGTCTTCCAGGACAATGAAAAAGTCCAGGAGATAATAGCCGGAAAAGCCTTCTACATCAATCGTTATGCGGTGTCGGGGCCGGACCGCCGACCGAGGAAAACCCAGTTCTTCCACGAGAAAACGGGCGATCTTCTGGCGGTACCGCTCGTCGTCCGTATCCGTAATCGTTTCGCCGGTAATGAAATCCACCGTCTCCCCGAGGATTCTATGATGCCCCTCGCCCACGACGTTCAGACTCCTCTCTTGAGGGTCGAACCGGGCAACGCGCGCAACAGCCCCCGGGCCACTTCCTCAACGCGGTTCCGATCCCGGCCCGTCACGGTGACGTCGACGAGACGGCGCTTCCCGGCGGACCAGTCGACGGGGTAGGAACCGATCTTGATGTCCGGATTCCGCGCGGCCGCGTCTTCGAGCAATTCCGCGATCGTCGTCTCGTCGGCCGGGACGCTCAGTTCCAGCCGATACGACCGGGGTCCTCTGAAACGATCCGCGATAAGCGGAAATTTTTTTCGCACGAACCCCGGCACACCCGGGAGGATAAGGATGTTTCGGAACATGATCGGGGGGAAGCGGCCGTCGTCGGCAGTGATAATCCGGGCCCCCGCCGGCACCCGCGCCATGCGCCGGGCCGCCTCGGCGGCATCGGGTCCGTAGACATCCATGAGCATGTGATCCAGATCGGCGTTGACCTCCAGATCCACGTCAAAGGCCCTGGCCACACCTTCCATGGTCACGTCGTCGTGCGTCGGACCGATCCCCCCGGTGGTTATCACGTAGTCGTGTTGTTCCGCGACGGACCTGAGCTCCCCGGCGATCACGTCCGTATCGTCCGGCAGAACGACGATCCTCCGAAGCTCGGCGCCGACCCGATGGAGTTCCTCGGCGAGAAAGGGAGAATTCGCATCCCTGATCCTGCCCGAAAGGATCTCGTCGCCGATAATGACGAGGGCCACCCGCGGAGTCTTTTCCGTTTCGGAGTACATGGGGATATTGTAAGCCTTGCCGTAATCTGATTGTTGTAAAAATTCCCGGCCGACAAGCGGGCAGGCGGACAGGCGTCAATCGTAAATCGTACTTGGTAACCGGCAACTCGTAACGAGTGACGAACAGCCCGCGGCCGGCAACCGGCCCGGCCCCTGATTCACGTGGTGATCGCCCGATAGATCTCCGGCACCCGGCCGGGCAGGAGCCGGACATCCGGCACGAGTATGTACCGTGAGTCCCCGAACATATGGGGCAGGTAGTCCCGTGCCTCCCGGTCTACGGTGATGCAGAAGGGATGCACGCCTGCCTGCCGGGCCTCGATCAGGGCCTTCCTCGTGTCTTCCACCGCGTAGGCCCCTTTATAGTCGTCGTAGTCTTCGGGTTTTCCGTCGCTCAGGGTGAGCAGGAGCCTGAGCCGGCTTTCCTCCCCGAGCAGGACCCGGGTCGCATGGCGGATCGCGGGCCCCATCCGCGTATAGTCGCGGGGTACGATACCGGTTATCCGTGATCGCACGGTTTCATCGTAGGGCTCGTCAAACTTCTTGATCGGATACCATTCCGACCGGCTCCTCCGCATACCGGAAAACCCGAAGATGCCGTAACGGTCGCCGAGGCGTTCAAGGGCCTCGCAGAGCAGGACCAGGGATTCCTTGATCGTGGTACCCACCCAACCCTCCGTCGAGGCACTCATATCCACGAGAAAAAGCGTGCTGATGTCCCGCTCGTCGCGCACCAGGCGAATAAAGAGCCGCTCGGAGGGGCTGAGCCCCGCCCGCATATCCCCGAGGGCCTCTACGGCGGAATCGAGATCGATATCGTCGCCGTCCCGCTCCCGCTTGAGGAACCGCTCCTGCCGCCTGAGCATTTCGAATTGCCGCCGCAGGGTATGTACGGTCCCGTAGTGTTCACGCAGAGCGGCCGCGACAAAATTCCCCTCGGCCCTCGGAGCCGCAAGTTCCACGACCCGGCACCACTTTTTCCGGTAATCGCCGCGCCGTGCGTCCCATTCGTCGTAGAGCAGGCCTCCGGCGCCCGCCCCGGGAATCTGCTCATCCCGGGCACTCCCCCCGGGCATACCCGGCAGCGGTTCACTTCTTCCCGCGCGACCCTGAGCGGCGGACACGTACTCGGCCGGAACACCCCCGAGGTCGTCTCGAATCTGCTCGGTCAGATCCTCCAGTCGTTCCCGGCCTTCGTCACCCGTCGTTTCCGCCATGGTCAGGAGGCGTGTCTCCGCGCTGTCATCGATCAGACCCTCCGCGCCCACGACAACTGCGGCGCCCTCTCCGTCCTCCCGGTCCCGTCCGCCGCCGAAACCGGTTTCCGGTTCTTCGCTCCGTACCCGCTCCGACCCGGCTTCCAGCATGACAGCCGAGAGGGTATCCACGTACTCCTCTCTTATGACCTTTCTGACCGAATCCCGGAGCCCGGGCAACTCTTCCGGCGACAGATGCAGGCCGTAAAGGGGCAGGGCCGGAAGGTCCGGGCCGTCTTCCCGGGTTTCGATTGCCCCATAGACCGTCCTGATCGACTCTTTCAGAACACCGGCGCCGGCGGACGCCTGTTTCATGCGGTGTACAACGCGCCGGAGACACGCCATACGTTCCCGCCCTTCGGCGGAATGGAAATCGAATCCGGCTCCGGAAAGCCCCAGGTCGGCACGCGGATCCCCCATTCCGAGACGGCACAGGACCTCGGGGAGCATGTGCGCCGTCGAGGGATCGGGACGGGCACGGATCAGGACGTCCCGGCGGGACCACATATCCCGATCCAGGCCCGGGAAACGTCGCCGGATCCATCCGCCAAGGCGCGCGGTCTCGAGGATGTTCCATATGTAGATCGCAAGGGAACGACGGGGAAATTCGGCGAAGAATCCGAGGGGATCGGGAAAAAGAAAGGTGCCGTAGCGGACGGCGGCCCACTGGAGCGTCGCGGAGTACTTATAGCAGACCTCGTAGTCCTCCCGGCGGGCGCCGGGAAGTTCAATAGTCCCGGGAAGCGTTATCCCGCGGCCGTCGGTTGAGGGCCGGGGGCCCTCGTCCACGGTGATGCGGCGCCCGGAAACGGCGCTCAGGTACACGCCGAGCCGACCCTTGATCCCGCCGAGGGCGTAACCCCGTTGTCCCGCAACCCGGCAGAGGAACTGTTTTTCCACATCGTCGAGATACCGCCGCGCCCCTTCCAGGCCCGCCGACTCGTACCGGGCAAGCGCCCCGTTTACCCACTCCGCCACCTGGTCGGGCCGGATGCAGGACAGCGCCTCGGGGACCCGTTCGATAATATCCGCGGTGAGGAGTTGACTCACGGGCCAGGCCGCGGGTATGGTCTCGATAACGGCGCGAACGGCCCGCTTACCCAGGGGGGCGAGGCGTTCGGCGATCTCGTCGATATCGCCCAGGCCGTGGATCACCACGGGCGGGAGCACATGGGTCAGCAGGGATTTCACCACGTCCGGGGTGAAAAGGTCCGGGGCTATGGGTTCGCGGGGCACGGAAGCCCCCTTCCGTCAGAAAACCGCCGAGGCCATTTCATCCACCGCGGCGATCATCTCCCGGTCGTCGCTCAAAGCCTCGGTAATCGCCGTACGGCATGCCGTACGGGGTGCAATCCCGCTCCGCATGAGTTTCCCGGCGTGGACGAGAAGCCTTGTACTGGCCCCTTCCTGCAGCCCTTGATCCTTAAGGTTCCGGGTCATGCGGGCAAGGCGTACGAGCCCGCGGGCCTGCTCCAACAGGACCCCCGACTCGTGGGCCACGATGTCCGCCTCGGTTTCCTCCGGCGGATAGTCGAAGCGCAGGGCCAGAAACCGCTGGCGGGTGGAAGGTTTCAGGTCTTTAAGAATACTCTGGTAGCCGGGATTATACGATACGGCGAGGAGAAACTCGGACGGAGCCTTGAGCAGTTCCCCCCGTTTCTCAATGGGAAGTTCGCGCCGGTCGTCCGCAAGGGGATGGATCACCACCGTGGTGTCTTTTCGGGCCTCGACGATCTCGTCGAGATAACAGATAGCACCCGCACGCACCGCTTTGGTGAGGGGACCGTCGACCCAGACCGTCTCGCCCCCTTTTACAAGGTAACGCCCCACCAGGTCGGACGTGGAAAGGTCGTCGTGGCACGACACGGTGACCAGGGGACGCTCGAGCCGCCAGGCCATGGTCTCCATGAAACGGGTCTTTCCGCACCCGGTGGGGCCTTTGAGAAGCACGGGGATCCCGTGGCGGTAGGCTGATTCGAAAATCGCGATTTCATCGCCCAGGGCCACGTAGTAGGGCTCGGTTTCCACCCGGTACTCTTCTATGCGCAACGTCTCAGATACGTTCATCTTCCGCCTCCCGCATCACCCGCGCCAACCCGTCCGCGAGATCTCCCAGGGTACCGTCCCTGGCCCCGAAGACGATCCAGACCGGATGGCTCCCCGCCCGGTCGATTATTTCTTCCCGCGTTTCCACAAACACTGCGTTTTCGCCCACGTCCCGTGCCAGGTCCGCCGAGGAAATATCCCTCCGGGCCGTCCCCCCGGCATCGAAAATCGGAAGCAGGTAACACCGGTCGGCGGGACCTGGAAGACTCCGAAACGTCTCCGCGTACTCGTTTCGCATCAGGCGGGTCGGGCCGAACCCGTGTGGCTGAAACACGTACCCCACGGACGCACCGCGGGCGATACCGGCTACGGCGTCGAAGAGCGCACGGATCTTATGGGGATTATGGGCATAGTCGTAGGCCACCAGGGCGCCCCCGGACCCGGCGAACCGCACATCGAAACGCCCGACCAGACCGTCGAAGGCCGCGAGGGGCGCGACGGCCGACTCGAGCGGGATGCCGAGGATATCAAGCGCCGAAAGGACTGCCAGGGCGTTCAGGACGTTATGCCGGCCCGGAAGACCGATACGGAAAGAAATCCCGCGGCAGGTAAACCGCATACCCATTCCGTCCCGCGAAACATCTTCACCGGGCAGATCTCTCTCCTTGCCGAGAACAAACGTCAGCGAACCCGGACCGACGACCGCCCCCAATCCCGGGTCGTCG
This sequence comes from uncultured Nitrospirota bacterium, assembly GCA_964474325.1. GTDB lineage: Bacteria > Nitrospirota > Thermodesulfovibrionia > SZUA-242 > CAYYSS01 > CAYYSS01. The sequence goes on along the minus strand of CAYYSS010000021.1, from coordinate 9,383 downwards.
CCGTTTATCGCCGTCCGTCCCCGGGTGTTGTCCGCGAGGGAACGAAAGAGTACGGCGGTCTCCTCGATCGGGCGGTGATCCAAGGCAAGGTTGCCGACGATCGTGACCCAGGGCCGGTACCCGGCCAGGGCGGGGTCGGCCTCACAGGCCTCGGCCACGAGAAGGTCGGAAGACCCGGCGAGCATATTGCCGGGGTTTGCGGTGGTACGGAACGCCTTCACGGCGGCGCCGCCGAGAAACGACGGGGAATATCCGAGGCTCTTGAGGACGAACGCCAGCATACCGGCCGTGGTGGACTTGCCGCTGGTACCGGCCACGGCAATGCCCCGGCCCGCACCCAGAAGACCGCCGAGCAGGTCGGGGCGCCGCGTAAGTCCGAGCCCCAGGGCCCGGGCCGCCCGGATATCCGGCCGGTCCTCTTCCACCGCGGTACTGGCGATCACCCGGTCCGAACCTTTTACACCGCTTCCATCCTGGGGTACGATCTCAACCCCGCCTGCCTCGAGAACGGTTTTAAGTGGATGGCCCGGCCACTGATCGAAGGAACGGTCCGATCCACGGACGGCAAGTCCACCGGCGGCGCAGAAGAGGGCCAGAGCGCTCATACCGCTGCCGCCGACACCCGAAAAAAACGGCGCCCGACCGCCGAGCACCTTTGTCAGTTCTACTTTTTCGTCCGCCCTGCGCCCTTTTTCTTCCCATCCTTTTTCTTGTCGTCCTTCTTCTTTGCCGACTTTTTCTTGTCGGACTTCTTCCCGTCTTTTTTCCCGGTCTTTTTCCCCGCCTTTTTCCCGGCCTTCTTGCCGCTTTTGGCGATCAGGGGGCAGTCTTCGCAATGTTCGCCTTTCTTTTTCCATTTTTCACAACACTTTTTCTTCGCAGCCACGTATCCGCGTTCCCGTTTTCTTTCAGTGTAACCTATTGTTATGAAAACTCCCGGCCGGCAGGCTGACAGGCGTCAATCGTAAATCGTAAACGCGCCGCGGTGGGGTATACTGCAGGCATAAGGGTTCGCCGGTGTCGTTGCATACGACTTGTACGAAGGAGGACAGTATGAAATTCGAACTCGAAGGCCAACTTCTTAGGATGTTTCCCGAAGGTGAGAGCGAACAACAACAGCTCAACCAACTCTGGACCATAATTATCGGCTGTGTCAACGAAGGGAAAAAACTGGTGCCCGTGGGCCAGTACGTTCCCGGCCAGTCCGAGAGCGCCAACTTTTCGATCGAGTAGTGAGCCCGGGCGGCCCTCAGGGGCCGGCCCGTCGTCCCCTTACGGCGTCTCCCCGCGGACGCCTCCGCCCGCTTCCCCCGGCTGTTCAATCGCACCGAGACGCACCCGGTCGAGTCGCTCGACCGGATGACCGATAAAGCGGCGGGCGAGGGTCTCGAACTTCTGCGGCAGATCCGTCACATAATACTGCCGCGCACCCTCTCCGGCGCTGCCCTGCCTGAGCCAGCCCCGTTTTTCCAGGGTTTCCCGTACGGCCCCGGCCGTTTCCACGCCGGAGTCGATAAGGGGCACGCCCCCTAAGACTTCGCCGATAACGTCCTTGAGCACCGGATAGTGGGTACAGCCCAGGACGACCGCTTCAACCGAGCCCCGCAAGTCTCCAAGGTAGGTCTCGGCAACGGTACGTGGCACTGTTCCCTCCACCCAGCCCTCCTCGGCCAGGGGGACGAAAAGCGGGCAGGCCCGTTCGATTACCGTGATACGGTTACCGGCAAATCGGCGGATCGCAGCGCCGTAAGCGCCGCTTTCCACTGTTGCGGACGTCCCGATCACCCCGACGGTACTCTTCCCGAGACCGGCCGCCCGGGACGCCCCGGGGTCGAGGACACCCACTACGGGAACCGGCAGGCGGGTGACGAGTCGATCCACGGCAAGCGCGGACGCAGTATTGCAGGCGACAACAAGAAGTTTGATCCCCTGCCGGGCGAGAAAACCGGCGCACTCCTCAGCATACCGATTGACGGTCTCGGCCGATCGGCCCCCATACGGAACCCGCGCCGTATCGCCCAGGTATATAGTCGACTCCCCCGGCAGGAGACGGTGTATCTCCCTGAGAACCGTGAGTCCGCCGAGCCCCGAGTCGAATACGCCGATCGGCCTGTCGTTCACGCCCCCTCCCCGGTCCACACCCGCGAGGCGTCCAAGTGCCCCCAGAGGGTATCCACTTCTTCCGAATCCACAAGGATTTTTATTCCGACGACGCCGTCGAGGTTTCTCGCGATACTCCGGCGTATAGCCTCCAGGGCCAGCATTTCCCCGGTGGCGTCCCGGGGGAACCTGAGGGCCGCCCGGTCCAGATCAATATAGAACACGCCTTCCGCGTCCCGGTAAAGCCCCCGAAGTACCGCGTTGGGGGGAAGGATGGGATCGTAGTCCCGCTTGGACCCGGCAATCAGGGTACGCATAATCTCTTCGGCCAGCACAAGATCCTCCAGACCTTCGGGCACGACCCGGGCCTCGAGTTCAAGGCCCGGTTCCGCTGCTTCCAGGTTCGGGAAAAACACGTAGACAACCCTCTCGTTCTCCTCCGGCGTGGGCTCCGCCTGTTCCGGCGGCCGGGAGATATCGCGGACGACGAGGTAAGCCCCGCCGATGACCAAACCCCAGGCCAATACGATGGTCAGGACGATAACGACACTCCGTGGTCTTACCACGTTTCCTCCTCCTGGCGCACCCGCCGGGGAGACCAGTCCCCTGCCAGGGTATCGAGAATCACCCGCACCGCCTGCTCTACGCCGGAATCTCCGGCGGCGGCCAGGGTCAGGGGGAATTCCACCAGCGCGCCCGGATAAGGCACCCGGGACACAAGGGCCGTGGGGGCCCGTCCCGGCAGGACGGTGTCATCTCCGAACAACGTACCGGCGCCTACTTCGAGCCGGGTTCTCAGCGCCAGGGCCGTTTTTCTCATACCGCGGCGGGGGCCCGTATAGACGCGGAATCCCTTCCTGTCGGCATGGATACTGAAATACACCGTCGGCCGAAACGCACTCAGGAGCCTGACGCGTTCAGGCAGACTGACGTATCGGTTCCCGGTGCGGGTAAGAACCGTACGAATACCCTCCCGGCCCAGCAGTTCTTTGAGGGCAACGGCCACGCGCAGGGCAAAATCCTTTTCACCGGGAAGCCCCCCATCGTAACCCCCGTGCCCCGGATCGAGGGCCACACGCTTAAGGCCGTGGATACGCCGGGCAAGGGTATCGAGGGGCGGCAGTTCCGCTGGTTTCTCCGTTATCGTCTCCTCCGGACCGGTCTCCTCGTCCGTACCGGCCGGGGCGATTGCCGGGGCGGTTGCCGGCCCCTCTCCCCGGTCATCCCGGGCGGACGGCGTCGGACCGCTGTCCGGTTCCGGCACGTTCGCTACAGCCGGCTTGGCCGGCGGCGCCGAAGGGTGTCGCCGCGGGAACAGTTCTCGTATCACCGTGGGCGCCGGTCCGGCTACGGTAAAATCCAGGACCAGGCGGTCCGGGTTTCGCAGGACGGTCTTCTTCAGCTCAGCCGAAGGGTCCGCGATCAGAAGAAGCAGGCCGTCTTCCATCCGAACCGAACGGACCGGGCTCGCCTTCCAGACTTCAGCGTCGGGAAGCTCCACCCAGGTATCCGCCTGAAAACGGATAACGATTTCCCGCCTGTCCCCGGACGCCTCCCCCAGATCGATAGTCACAATCGCCTCATCCGGTCCCTCCACAACTACCCGGAAGAGTCCGTCGTGGTTTCCCGTGCGCACCCTGAACTGCGCCCCCGCGGCGTTAAACGGAACCGTCACCAAAAATATAAGAAAAGCAGTTAAGAAAAAAGACCAGCGCATGGCCGCTTATTATACCGTGGGGCGTCGGGTGCAACGTGACGTTAACTCGATGAACCGAAATCCGGCCCGCCGCCTGCCCCCGTTTGCCCAACGCGGCGTTGGAGCCGCAACCAAATAGAGTGGACGCGGAAACACGGCTGCAATTTCTCTGCACATTGCAAAGTCGAATCGACCCTTCGTCGAGAAGACCCGACCCGGGAAGTTGCAGAGAAAGAAACCAATACCGCAGAATACCGATATTATCTGCGGAGCGGTCTTTCCTGTTGGGAGCGGATAGGGTGCTGGTGTCTCTCCTGGACTTCAAATCCAGTGTTGGGCCCCAAAAGGGTCCAGGGTGGGTTCGATTCCCACACGCTCCCGCCAGCTCCACCCTCGTTCACATTTTATTCATCGAACCCGCATAAGCGCTTCAAACACCCGTGGCATGATATGCCACAGTAGACGTTGCCCGTGTTTCCTTCCACCCCCCCTTTCTGAACGGGAGCACGGGCAACACTATTACCGACAACCTCCCGAGTAAACCTTAACGTTGCAAAAGATTCTTGAAGAAGGGGCCGGGCACCCGCCTTCGGCGGAAGTCGGAAGGGAGAAAAAACAAGGAAGACGGGAGAAGCAAAGTCTTTTCACGTCTAACGTCTTCCGTCTTACGTCTTCCTGCCTCTCACGTCTCACGTCTTCCCTTTTCCGTCTTCCCGCATCTCATCCCCCCTCGCCCATAGCCTCTCGCCTATAGCCCATCCTTCATTCCGTGTTGCGGAGTTTCCTGGACACCGCGACCCCGGTTTTGTACCTGACGGAAAGGTTCAGTTTCCGGTGATCGCCGTCCAGACGATACGGATGGCGGCCAGGCCGATCACAAGAGAGAGAATACGACGGAGGGCCCTTACCGGCAGCTTGGCGCTTACCCGACTGCCGGCAAACGCCATGGGGACGGCCGTCACAACGATCGGCACGGCAAGCAGCCAGTCGACCTGTCCCGTGACCGCCTTGCCGAGAAGCGCCGCCCCGGACGAAAGGAAAACGATCGCAAGATTGCTCCCCACGGCGATCCGGGTCGGAATGTGTACGTAGGCCGTCATGAGCGGTATCAGGATAAACGACCCCCCCTGCCCCACAAGTCCCCCGAGAAGCCCCACCCCGCAGGCGGTCAGCAGGGCGCGTGGCCGGCTGTACCGGAGTTCCCCGCAGTCCGGCCGTTCGGTCTCGCCCCGTACGGGTACGAAGATCAGCACAGCGGCGGTCAAAGCAAGGACGGCGAACACGCCGAGGAGGACCCTGTTCGGGACCGAGACCGCCCAGGCACCGCCCACGGCGGCCGCGATAAAGATCGTCAGCCCCATGTCCCGTGCGAGGCGCCAGGAAACGAAATTGAGCCTGCCGTGAAATACCGCCCCGGCAAGACAGGCCACGAACCCCTGGACAATCGTAAGACCCCCGACGGTGCGCATATCAAAGGGATCGAGGCCGAAGATCGGCGGCACGTAAAGAAGAAGCGGCGCCATGACGATACCCCCGCCGATTCCGAGAAGCCCGGACAGGAATCCGGCACAGGCCCCGAGGACGCCGATGAGAATGTATACATCCATTTCAGGAGGAAACAGCAATCAAGGTATTCTTTTCCCTATTGTTTCAAAAGAATTCCCGCGTATTTTATGCAACTGCAAGGTTTTCATTCTCGAACGTTTTTCTTTCTATCGTATCACGGCGTTCCCCGGTCCGTCGCTGGTCCGTGGAGCTGACACCGTAGAGACCGCGCTTTCATGCAGTCGTTGCGAGGATGTCTAATCGACCCGCTCCATAGCGGGTTAATCCTGCCTTTTCGGTGACTTACAAACGCCGAGACCGCTTCGCCCCGCCCGCGGCGACAATTTCTCCGACTTTTTGCGATGTCATCAATTATTCGATTACTTTGTTCACGTATCCGTCCGTTGACGGCGACGGGTAAGCTTGCTAGAGTGGGGAGCGGACCTTTTTTTGTTCGGCCTATGAAAACCATACCTCGCACAGGGCAGTTCCTTAACATCGGGGCGATCTCCCCGGGTGTCCGCCTCATCGCGCTCCTGGCGGTCGTTCTCTTCGTCTCCTGCCGGGACGTCCGGCCGGTCAAGGTCGGCTTTATCGGTGGGCTCAGCGGGCGGGACGCCGACCTGGGGATAGCGGGACGCGACGGGGCCTTACTGGCCGTGGAAGAGGCAAACCGCACCGGGGGCATACGGGGACGGAGAATCGAGCTTGTTTCCTGGGACGACAGACAGGATGCGGAGACCGCCCGCAGGGCCTTGGCCGAACTGGCCCGGGAGGGTGTCCGGGTCGTCGTGGGGCCCATGACCAGCTCGATGGCCGTTGCCGTCGTTCCCATCGCAAACGAGCGGAAAATCCTACTCGTAAGTCCGACTACGTCAACCGACGAACTCGAGGGACTCGACGATTTCTTTCTCCGTGTCTACCCGTCGGCGGACCGCGGCGCCCCGATACTCGCCCGGCATCTTTACCGTGACGCCGGGAAAGACAGGGTGTCCATCGTCTACGATCTCGGCAACCGGGCCTATACGGAAAGTTTTGCCGGGGCTTTTGAAAAGGAGTTCGTATCTATCGGCGGAACCGTGACCGGCACCAGCACCTTTACTTCCGGCCCCGACGTGGACTTCCTCGGACTTGCAAGGGAAATCGCCGACCGGGGCGCCCCCGCGGTTCACATCGTCGCAAACGCCCTTGATACCGCTATGCTGTGCCAGCAGTTCAGCAAGATCGGCTACTACCCTCTGGTGGTCACCGGGGAATGGTCCGTAACCCCGGACATTCTGTCCTTCGGCGGACACACCGTGGAAGGCCTGCGTTTCTTTCACACCTTCGACCGTGGCAGCACGCAGGAGGCCTACATCTCATTCCGCGACCGCTTCGAAGACCGCTTCCACTACGAACCCGGGTTTGCGGCGGTCCACGGCTACGACGCCATGCGGGTCGTACTGTGGGCCCTGGAACAGGGTCCCGACGGCGACGCCTCGGCACTCAAACGGGCGATCCTCAAACGGGCCTCCTTCCAGGGGCTTCAGACGGATTTCAGATTCGACGAGACGGGTGACGTCAGCCGGGAGCACTTTCTCCTCACGATCCAGGACGGGGCATTCGTAAGACTTCGCTGATGGCCCGGATCAGCCTCAAGCGGACCCTCGTCTCTTATTCCGCGCTCGTGGCCACGGTCCCCGTGATCCTCGTGGGCCTCATATCCCTGGTCCTGGTCACCCGGGGGCTCAGGGATCAGATAGCCCGCAGCAATCTGGAACTGGCAAGGACCGCCGCAACGGAAGTTGAGTCTTTTCTCGACCGCCCCGAAGCCATACTTCGCCATGTGGCCGACCTGTTCGAACAACCGGACATCCTCTCGGCAAAGGACCTCAACACCTATCTCGATATGGAAGCGGACGAGCATTTCTTCGAAACCATCTACCGCATCGACGGCTCGGGTACCGTGACCCACGTGGGGCTTCCCCGACGGCTCCGAGGCCGACGGGACCAGTTTATCGGACTCGACCTTTCGGGCCAGGAGATCGCGATACCCCCGGGGGAGACAACGACCCGCTGGACCGATACCTTCACCTCGGTCCTGACCGGCGGCAAGGCAGTAACCCTGGCCGTTCCGGGAAACGGCTTTACCGTAGCGGGCAATCTGAACCTGAATGTCCTCCAGAGGATAGCCGGACGGGTCACCCCGGAAAGCGGCATCGTCGTCGCCCTGGTGGACCGCCGGGGGGCCTTTATGTTTCGCTCCGGCCGGGAAGGTGCCGGAACCCGGTTTAACGTGGGAAACATCCCGATCGTAAAGGACGCGCTCGGGGGCGAGGAAGGAACGTCGTCGTTTTACCTCGAGGGAGACGAATGGCTCGGGAGCGCCGTCAGGGTAAACCAGACGGGCTGGGTCGTGCTCGCCGCAAAGACCCTGGCCTCGTCCATGGCCCCGGTCCGGCGCCTGCGGGCGCTTATCATCGGAGGAACGGCCGCGGCGGCGGGTGCGGCGATACTCCTGAGTATTGTCCTCGCGGGGCGCCTCACAGCCCCCCTGCGGGACCTGAGCGAGGAGACGGACAGGATCGCCGACGGCGATTACGCCCTCGACGGACAGCGTTATACCTACCACGAGCTTGACCGGCTTTCGACCGGGCTCAGGTCCATGGCCCGGGCGGTCAGGGACCGGGAGGACTCCCTCCGGGAGAGCGAAGAACGCCTCCAGGCGATTATCGACAACTCTCCCGCCGTGATCTATTTGAAAGACCTCGAGGGCCGGTACATCCTGGCAAACCGTCACATGGAGATCATCGCCGGCAGACCGCGCGAGGAGATCATCGGGGCCTGCTCCCGGGACATTTTCCCGGAAGAAATCGCGAAAACCATAGACGAACACGACCGACAGGTGCTTGAGAGCGGCAACCTCGTACAGATGGAGCAAAAACTGCCCCAGGGCTCCGACACCCATATCTACGTCTCGGCGAAGTTTCCGCTCTTTGGTCTGGGGGGGGACATCTATGCCCTCTGTGGTATCGCTACGGACGTAACCGACCTGCTCCGTGCCGAGGAAGACCGCAAACGGCTCCACGAACAGCTCCTCCAGTCCCAGAAGATGGAATCCATCGGACGCCTTGCAGGCGGCGTGGCTCATGATTTCAATAACCTGCTTTCGTCCATCATCGGTTATGCCGAGCTGGCACTCATGCAGATACCGTCGGATCACTTTCTCCAGGGACACCTCCGAACGATCCAGGCCTCCGGTGAGAAGGCCGCGCGCCTCACCCGCCAGCTCCTTGCCTTCAGCCGTAAACAGATACTCGACATGAAACCCGTGGACCTGAGCGGCGTGGTCCGGGATCTGGTCAATATGCTCGGCCGGATGATCGGCGAAGACGTCTCCCTGGAATTACACCTGGCCGACCCGCTCCCCGCCGTCATGGCCGACGCCGGCCAGGTCGAACAGGTCCTCATGAATACCGCGGTAAATGCCCGGGATGCCATGCCCGACGGCGGGCGCCTGGTGATCGAGACTTCATCCGTTTACCTTGACGAGGACTACGCACGGGCGCACGACGACGTAGACCCAGGGCAATACGTTCTGCTCGCCATCACGGACACGGGCGAGGGCATGAGCGACGAGGTACGGAAACATATTTTCGAGCCCTTTTTTACGACGAAGGGAATCGGGGAAGGGACCGGGCTCGGGCTTGCCACGGTCTACGGCATCGTCAAACAGCACCGGGGACACATCTGGGCCTACAGTGAGCCGGGCGCCGGGACCACATTCAAGATCTATTTCCCAGCCGCAGGCGGCGACCCGTCAGCCCCGGCAGAAGAACAGAGTCCGCTCCGGACCCGCTGCGGGAACGAAACGATCCTCGTTGTAGACGACGAAACGGCGATACGCCGCCTTGTCAGGGACGCCCTTGAACCCCTCGGGTACAAGGTCATTGAGGCCGAATGCGGCGACGACGCAGTCGGCATTATCGAGCAGGCAGGCGACGGGATCGATCTTCTGCTTTCGGACGTGATCATGCCGGGGATGAAAGGCGGTGAACTCTCC